>DATLTH010000154.1:0-6288 GCA_035533695.1 Allostellaceae bacterium
CGCCTGCCCGACCCTCGTCGTCATTCCCGGCGGCGAGACCGTCGGCACGATCGCCAATTACCAGCCGTTTCGCCGGCTGCGCGAGGTTGAGTTCCGCGTCTATGACGGGCTGCCGCACAATATCTGCGACGCGGTACCCGACCGCTGCGCCGCCGATCTGCGCGACTTCCTGCGCCGGCTCTGAGCGAGCGGGGCCGGCGCCCGCTACTTCGCCGCGGCTCGAGCGCGGGCGCGGGCCTGGTCGAGATCGGGCAGGTTGCTGGCCGATACGGCGCCCAGCCGCGACCCCTTGGTGACCGCCAATGCCGCGACCGCGGCTTCGTTTTCGGTGATCTTCGCCATGATCGCCTCTTTGGCGCGGTCGAAGACGCCGCGGTTGGTCGCGACGAAATCGCGCGAGGCGCGCAGCCCGGCCATATAGCCGTTGATCTCCGGCATCACGTAGCGCGCCACCATGTCCCAGCTGCGCATCGTGTTTTCCGGGTTGGCCCAATCGTGGACAAAGCCGACGATGGTGCCGAACCCGCCGCTGATGTCGATGACGGACTTGATCGTTCGGACCAGATCGTCGGGGGTGCCGATCGTCGCTGCCGCGCCCTCCGAAAATGCGGTCTTGTCGACCGCCTCGTCGGGATCGGTGTAGGGCAGCGCGCCCGGGCGCTGCAAGGTGCCGACGATGTACTCGTTGTGGTGGCGCAAGAGGCCGTCGCGGGCTTCGGCGCGGGCCTTCTCGCGCGTCTCGGCGATGTGCCACGACAAGAGGACGCGCCACTCCTTGCGGTCGACGGTGGTGCCGTGCTTCTGGGCGGCGGCCTCGGCAAAGCCCCATTGCGTCGGCAGGGCGTTGAGGCCCTCGCTCGACAAGGAGCCGATCGAGATGACGCCGATGCCGTGCTTGCCGGCGAGCGTCATGCCCGACGGGCTGATCTGCGAGGCCACGGCAAACGGCATCTCCTCCTGCATCGGCAGCAATTGCAATTGCGCGTCCTGCAGGGTGAACCAGTCGCTTTTCGCGGTCACCCGCTCGCCGCGCATCAGCCGGCGGATGACGCCGATCGCCTCGTCCTGGCGGTCGCGCTGGGTCATCGGATCGATGCCGAGCGTGTGCGCGTCGGAGGCGAGCGCGCCCGGGCCGGAGCCGAAGATCGCCCGCCCGCCCGTCATCCAATCAAGCTGCACCATGCGCTGGGCGACGTTGAACGGGTGGTGATAGGGCAACGAGACGACCCCGGTGGCGAGCTTGATGCGTTGCGAGCGCTGCGCCGCGGCGGCGAGAAACATCTCGGGCGAACCGATCATTTCCCACCCGCTCGAATGATGCTCGCCGCACCAGAATTCGTCGTAGCCGAGCTTGTCGAGCTGCTCGACCAAATCGAGATCGCGGCGGAACTGCAACAGCGGATGCTCGCCGACCGGATGATGGGGGGCGAGGAACGCGCCGAAATTCAGACGCGGCATGAGGGCTTCTCCTGGGTGGCATGTGGGGACGATAGGCTCTCGCGACGGCATCCGGCCGCGGTGGACGGCAAGCCTACCCCCATAGACGCCGGCTGGCCAGCGCCGCGCCCTCGGCAAGGGCGCCGAGCTTGCCCAGGAGATCCGCGGGTGGAGGCGGCCGCCGAGACCGCACGCGGTGGGTGACCGGCTTGCCGAATTCGCCGTCGTTCGGCACCTTGACGCCGAGGTCGCGCTGCTGGCGCACCACGTCGGGGACGGCATTCCGCAGCGTCTGTTGATATTCCGCGTCGGCCGGCGGCGCCGCTGATTCGCGATCGCGATTCGCGGCGATCGGTTCGTCGGAGCGCGGCAGACTGCCGACGTGGCTCGTCAGAATGCGGTGCTGGCTCCCTCGCATGGTCTCGCCCCTGATCCGGCGCGGGGATTGCGCCCGGCGCCAAGAATACCGTTATACTGCCGCGTCTCAAATCAGGGAGCGCGAACTGAACATCCTCGATCTTGAACAGCTGCACGCCGCGCCGCTCTGCCGCGAGCCGTTCGACTTTATTGTGGCCGAGTCGCTCTTGCGCGCCGATGCCCTCGCCGCGGTGGTCGACGACTTCCCGGCGGTCGAGGGTCATGGCAGCTACCCGGTCGGGCAACTGCGCTATGGCCCGGCTTTCGCCCGCCTCGTCGCCGAATTGCAGGATGCGCCATTGCGCCAGGCGATCGAGGAGAAATTCGCGATCGATCTCGCAGGCCGCCCGACGATGATCACCGTGCGCGGCCGCAGCGACGGCAAGGACGGGCGCATCCACACCGATTCGACAACAAAGCTGATCACCCTGCTGCTCTATATGAACCCCTCATGGGATAGCGCGGCCGGCCGGCTTCGGCTGTTGCGCGGCGCCGAAGACCTCGACGATTGCGTTGCCGAGATCGTGCCGCTGGCCGGCGCGGTGGTCGCATTCCGCCGCAGCGAATCCTCGTTCCATGGCCATTACCCGCACCGGGGAACGCGGCGCGTCATTCAGCTGAACTGGGTCACCGATGCCGCGACCGTGCGCCGCGAACTCGGCCGCCACCGCTGGTCGGCCCGGTTGAAGGCGCTCAACCCGTTCGCGGGAGGGCAAAACGCATTGGCAGGTACCGCCGCACCGCGGTAACCTGCCGGCGATTTCGAAGCTGAGGCATGAACGCATTCGGAGTCAGAGCGAAATTGACCCCCCTTTCGCCGATCGCCGTGACAGCCGCTGTTGGTATCGGCGTCCTGATCGCCCTGTCGCCGGCCCCCGCCGCGGCGCAGGCCCAGGCCCAGGCCCAGGCCCAGGCCCAGGCCCAGGCCCAGGAGAAGGTGGTCGACGAGGTCAAAATCGGTGTTCTCGGCCATGATGTCGGCTTTCTGACGCATCACGTCGAAGCGGGCGCCGACGTCAACCTCGAAATGCTGTTCACCCCGCCCGACTTTCTCAGCGTGATCGGCTCGCCGCGGCCGCATATCGGCGCCGACATCAACACCGCCGGCCATACCAGCGACGGCTATTTCGGGCTGACCTGGGGGATCACGCTGATCCAGAGCCTGTTCGGTTGGGACAACGGGGTTTTCGCCAACGGCAGCCTCGGCGGCGCAATTCAGGACGGCCACATCAACAGCGCGCCGCCCGGCGACAAGCGGCTCGGCTCGCGCATCTTGTTCCGCGAAAGCGCCGAGCTTGGCCTGCAGATCAACCCGACGCTGAGCGTCTCGGCGATCCTCGACCATATCTCGAACGCCAATCTCGGCGTGCACAACGCCGGGATCACCAGCGCGGGGGCGCGCCTCGGCGTCAAGTTCTAGTGCAGATTCCGATCAAATTGATCGCCCTCTCACTTCGTCATGGCCGGGCTTGACCCGGCCATCTCGGGCAGGCGGCACAAGATCCCCGGGTCAAGCCCGGGGATGACGGTAAGAGGGGCGATTCAGCGCGAGCGACGCTTGCTGTAGTCGCCAAATTCTCGATTTCCGGTCAGGGTTTGCGCTTGCGCGGGGACGCAGACGCAGGGAGGCGGCCAATGGCGGCGAATTACAGCATCTGTCTCGGAACGGCCGGCTGGGGCGTCTGGCACAGCCCCGATGGCGGAGCGTCGTGGACCCGGCATCGCGCGCCCTTTCCGCTCAACAGCCGCATCCAGGCATTGGTCGCCCATCCCACCGAGGCGCACACCGTTCTCGCCGGCGGCGATGCCGGCCTGTTCGCCAGCCGCGACGGCGGGGCAGGGTGGCAGCGGATCGGCGCCGATGGGGAATTACCGACGATCTGGTCCTTGGCCATCGACCCGGTCGATCCCGATATTCTCTTTGCCGGGACGCGCCCGTCCGGGCTCTATCGCTCGCGCGACGGCGGACACCGGTGGGAGAGCCTGGCAATCGGCGCCGCGCGGGAGTGCTCGATCGGCGAAGCCTTCGTCACCAGCCTTGTCGTCGACCCCGACGATCACCGCATGGTGTGGGCCGGGGTAGAGATCGACGGCGTCTTCCGCAGCCGCGACGGCGGCGACACCTGGACCCACCTCGACGGCGGCTTGTACGACCCCGACATCCACGCCGTGACGCTCGCGGCGACGAGCCCCAAGCGCCTCTATGCCAGCACGGCGCACGAAGTGTTTATCAGCAGCGATCTGGGCGACAGCTGGGAGCCCTTGGGCATCAGCGAAAAATGGCCGCTGCCCTACGCCCGCGGCATGGCGGTCAAGACCGACGATCCGGGCGTCTTGTTCGCCGGCTGCGGCGAAACGACGACGGGCGAAAAGGGCCACGTGCTGCGCACCACAAACTTCGGCAAGAGTTGGGAAATCCTGCCCTTCCCGAGCCAGCCCAACGCCACGATGTGGGGCCTGGCGACGCACCCCGCCGACCCCAACCGCATCGTCGCCTTCAGCCTGTTCGGCGAAGTCTACGTAACCGAGGATTCCGGCGCCTCCTGGCATAAGATCGCCCGCGAATTCGGCGAAATCCGCGCCGCAGCCTGGCTGCCGAATTAGCCGTTCGCCGACACCGAGCAAGCGTAGGGCGGAAAAGCGCAGCGCATTCCGCCGCCACATCGTTCGCGGGATGATCCTACGCTTGCCTCCGCACCCCGGTCTCAGCACGCGTAGGATGGGCTGAGTGAAGCGAAGCCCATCATTGCGGGTGATTGCATGAGCTGTGTGATGGGCTTCGCCTGCGCTCAGCCCATCCTACGGATTCTACTCGTTGACGCCCAGAGCGGTTGGCTCTTCAAACAGGGACGGTCAGCCTCGCCATGTCGAAATTGTACACGCGGGCGGTGTTGCCGCCGGCGATCCCCGGATCGCGGTCCGGGGCAGGCTTGGCCTGTTCGTCGTTCGCCACGCCGGCCAGGATCTTGCGTCCGGGGGGTTCGCTATGAATTACCGGTGGCGCGTCCGCGGGCGCGGATTTCGGAGGAGGAGGTGTCGAGGCGGAAACGGTGCTCGGGGATTTCGGTGAAGAGATCGGCATAGCGCCGCGGCACCGGGATGTCGCTCAGCGCGCGGATATGCCCGGCCCGGTCGACGCGCACGGCCACCAGAAAGCTGCCCCCGGCATTGGCGATTTCGTCGAGCGCCAGGTGCATTCGCGCTTCGTCATCGCCATAATATTGCGGCCCGAACAGCCGCTCTGCCGTATCGGCGCCGACGACGAACGTCGTTCCCGGAAAGAGGCGCGACTTTTCGACGAAGGTGGGCGCCCGGGTCAGTTCGACCGGCGCCTTCCAGGCGAATTGCGCGAGCCGCTGCCGCACCGTCTCGCCCGCCAGCGGCGGCTTGTCGACGTTGGTGATCGAGATTTCGAAGGCGAGCGGAAGCTGCCGGAGCTCTTCGGCGACCCGCGCCAGCAAGACATGCCCCTCGTGCATCGGGTTGAAAGAACCCGGGAACAGCACCGAGGGAGGCGGCGCCGACAGCATCATCTGGCCATCGGGCTGGACCGTGACCCGGTCGAATTCGCCCGCGACGAGCCGATCGAGCATATCCGCGGAAGCGACTTCGGTCTCCGCATAATGTTCGTCGGCATCGAAGAGGCTGCGGGGCGAGGGTGCGGCAACGCCGCAGGCGCGGGCCAGCCACAGAACGATCGCGCGCGCAACGCGGTCTTCTTCGGCGGCGCGATCGCGTCTTCCCTTGGCCAAGACGCAGGTGCAATGCGCGATGCCGGCAGCGTTGGCGAAGGCGATGTGAAAGCGGTGCTCGCCCCTGCGCGGGCGGTCGCTCACCAGCGCCGCCGTCGCGCCCAGGCCAACCAGATCGGCACCCGCCGGCACCAGGCTGGCGGCGCGTGCCCGCGCGGTTCGCGCCATCGCGATTGCGGTGTCGGCGCTCGACGCCTGGGCCGGCGCAAAGCCGAGAAACGCCGCAAGCGCCCGCTCGTCGTAGGGAATTTGCGCCTCGATCAAGAGCCGCGAGCCGCCGGGGACACTCAGCAACTCGCCGACCGCCCCGCTGCCGCCCCCGGTGATCGCGAGTGCAGCCTTGCGGCCGGACCCGTGCAAGGTCGAGATCAATTGCTGCCACGCGGCGTCCGACGGGGTCATGGGGCGTGGTCCGAAGCTGGAAAATGCCTCGCGAACCGTGAAAGACGGCACGGACAGAGTCAACAGCGTGCAGGGGCCCGGCCCGCGGAGCGGTTGCTCTTAAGCAGGGACGGTCAGCCTCGCCACGTCGAAATTGTAGACGCGGGCGGTGTTGCCGGCGGCGATCTTCTGCTGTTCGTCGTCCGGCACCCCGGCCAGGATGTCAGCCAGAATCTTGCGCGAGTGGGGAAAGGTCGATTCGCTGTGCGGATAGTCCGAGCCCCACATCATGTTGTCGACC
>DATLTH010000155.1:0-8966 GCA_035533695.1 Allostellaceae bacterium
CCGATTGCCTGGGCGTGCGCGGCATCGCCCGCGACCTCGCGGCGGCGGGCGTCGGGCAGCTCAAGCCGCTCGACACGACCCCGGTCGAGGGCCGCTTCCGTTCGCCGATCGCGATCCATATCGACGACCCGAAGGCCTGTCCCTTGTTTCTCGGCCGGCACATTCGCGGCGTCAAAAACGGCCCGAGCCCGCGCTGGCTCAAGGAGCGCCTGGAGGCCATCGGATTGCGGCCGATCTCGGCCCTCGTCGACATCACCAACCTGCTGACCTTCGACCTCAACCGGCCCCTGCACGTCTTCGATGCCGGCAGGCTGCGGGGCGATCTGACCGTTCGCTTCGCCCGCCCCGGCGAGCGGCTGCCGGCGCTGAACGGCCGCGAATACGCGCTCGATCCGGAAATCACCGCGATCGCCGATGCGAACGGGGTGCAGAGCCTTGGCGGCGTCATCGGCGGCGAGCCGACCGGATGCACCGAGGCGACGACCGAGGTGTTTGTCGAGGCCGCCTTGTTCGACCCGGTCCGCACCGCCGCGACCGGGCGCCGGCTCGAAATTCAGAGCGACGCGCGCTACCGTTTCGAGCGCGGCATCGACCCGGCCTTTGTCATGCCGGGGCTGGAAATCGCCACCCGGCTCATCCTCGAATTGTGCGGCGGCGACGCCTCGGAGATCGTCGTCGCCGGGGCCGAACCCGATTGGCGCCGCACCTACCTGCTGCGGCCCGAGCGGATGGCCGGGCTCGGCGGGTTGCACGTCCCGCCCGACGAAAGCCGCGCGATCCTCGAAACCCTTGGCTGCACGATCGCCGAGGCGGGCGAGCATGACGGCAGTCTCGCCGTGTCGCCGCCGTCGTGGCGCGGCGACATCGAGGGCGAGGCCGATCTCGTCGAGGAGGTGTTGCGGGTCAAGGGCTACGACCATATCGACGCGGTGCCGTTGCCGCGCGACAGCGTGATCTCGCGCCCGGCCATCGATGCGCGGCGGCGGCGGCTCGAACTGGTGCGCCGCACCCTGGCCGAGCGCGGGCTCGTCGAGTCGGTCGCGTTCTCGTTCATTTCGTCCGAAGCGGCCGCGCTGTTCGGCGGCGGCCAGCCGGAACTGCGCCTCGTCAACCCGATCGCCGCCGATCTCGACGTGATGCGTCCCTCGGTCCTCCCCGGGCTGATCGAGGCGGCGCGGCGCAACGCCGATCGCGGCTTTCCCGATGTTGCGCTGTTCGAGCTGGGGCCGCTCTATCGCGACGCCACCCCGCAGGGCCAGGCCAATGTCGCCGCCGGGCTGCGCGCCGGGCATCTCGTCCCGCGCCACTGGCGCGAGAGGGCGCGCGAAGCCGATCTCTACGACGCCAAGGCCGACGCGCTGGCCGCGCTCACCGCCGCCGGTGCGCCGATCGACAATGTGCAGGCCTCGGCCGACCCGCCGCCCTGGTACCACCCGGGCCGCGCCGGGGTGCTGCGTCTCGGGCCGATTGTGCTCGGCCATTTCGGCGAATTGCATCCCGAAGTGCTCGACGCCTTCGATGCGAAGGGGCCGATCGCCGCGTTCGAGGTGTTCGTCGACGCCGTGCCGTTGCCGCGCGCCGTCAAAGGAACTTCGGGACGCGCCCGCCCGCCCGTTCACCTGTCGGTATTCCAGCCGGTCGAGCGCGATTTCGCCTTTGTCGTCGAGCGCGACCTGCCGGCCGAAACCCTGCTGCGGGCGGCGCGCGCGGTCGACCGCAAACTGGTCGGCGACATCCGCCTGTTCGACGTTTACGAGGGCAAGGGCCTGCCGGAGGGCAAGAAGTCGCTCGCCATCTCGGTCGTCTTGCAGCCGCAGGCGGCAACCCTGACCGACGCCGAGATCGACGCGTTCTCGGCGCGCCTCGTCGCCCAGGTCGAAAAGGCGACCGGCGGCACCTTGCGCGGTTAGACAAATTCGCGCGTTCGGCATGCTGAATGCCATTCAGGGGTCGCGCCGGGAGCGCGGCTGCGCTACGATGCGGCATCAGCTAATCCACGCTCGGAGGAACCCCTGATGACCCGCGCCTATAATGTCGTCGATGCCGACGGCCACATTCTCGAGCCGCTCGACCTGTGGGAAAAATACATGGATCCCAAGTTCCGCGACCGGGCGCCGCGCGTCATCAAGGGCGACAACGGCAAGGAATGCCTCGTCATGGACGAGCATGTTGTCGGCAACAACCAGCGCGGCGTCGGCGGCATCGGCGCGGTCGGAGCGCGGCAGGGCGTCGTTGCGGCCGACACGATGGAATACAAGGACGGCAAGCCCGGCGGCTTCGATCCGCACAAGCGGATGCCCGACATGGACGCCGACGGCATCGACGCCGCCTTCCTCTACCCGAGCCTCGGCCTGTTCTCCGGCGCGATCCACGATCCCGAACTGGCCGCCGCGACCTGCCGCGCCTACAACCGCTGGCTCGCCGACTATTGCAAGCCCTATCCCGAGCGGCTGTTCGGCGTCGCGATGCTGCCGATGCAGGATGTCAATCTGGCGATCGCGGAAATGCGCTTCGTCCGCAAGGAACTCGGCTTCCGCGCCGGCTTCATCCGGCCGAACCCGTACAACAACAAGATGATCGACCATCCCGATTACGAGCCGTTCTGGGCGGCCGCGGAAGACCTCGACCTGTCGATCGGCTTTCACGAGGGCGCCGCCGCCGGCATGCCGCAGGTCGGGATCGACCGCTTCTCGGGTCGCGGCGCGCGGCATATCATCACCCACACGATGGAGATGATGCTCGCCTGCCTCGCGGTGATCTGGGGCGGCGTGTGCGAGAAGCACCCGAAGATCCGCATCGGCTTTCTCGAATCGGGTGGCGGCTGGATCGCCCCGTGGCTCGACCGCATGGACCGCCATTTCGACGACCAGGGCTTCAATGATTCGGGCCTGACGACCCGCCCGAGCGACCTCTTCCGGCGCAATTGCTGGATCTCGTTCGAGCCGGTCGAGGGCAGCCTGCACGTGCTGGCCGACTATGTCGGGCCGCACAAGATCATGTGGGCGACCGACTACCCGCACCCGGACGGCTTCTTCCCCGGCGCGCCCGACATGGTGAGGAAGCAGCTCGTCGGCCTGTCGCCCAAGACCCAGCACGAGGTGATGGCCGGCGGCGCGCTGGGCTTTTACGGGCTGAACTGATCGGCCGAGGGGCTTCCTGCCGGGAGCCCCTCCCCGCCATCATGCGGCGCCGCGGCGAACGCTCGCTCGTGCGCCGCGATCTGCTCGTAATAATTGTCGCGGTAGGCGCGGTAGACCTGTTCGTGGCGCGCGACCGCCGCAGGATGAAACTCGCCCTCGGGCGTCGGGATCAGGTCGAAATGCCCGCCCGTGTCATGGCCGCGCGCGAGCCGCGCGCACATCCGCACCGTACCGGTCAGCCGGCAATGGGCCGGGATGTAGCTGATGCCGATGCCGACCCGGCGGTGACCGGCCCGGTTCGGCGCCGAGCGGTGGCGGCACAGCGTGTGGTGCAACGAGAAGCTGCCGGCGGGGAGCGCCATCATCTCGCCGTCGCCCTCGTAAAAGCGCTCGACGATCGCCTGGCCGCCGCCGTTGATGCTGTGTTCGAGGCCGAGCGCGGCGTGATGCAGCTGGCGCGGGGCGCCCTGCGACGACACGACCTCCATGCAGCCGGCGTCGGCGCTGGCGTCGCTCAACGCCACCCAGGCGGTGACGTGCTCGTGCGGATCGAGGCCGAAATAGGTCGCATCCTGGTGCCAGGCGGCAAAGGTCGGGCTGTGCGCCTCCTTGATGAAGAAGGTCGCGGTGTAGACGAGGATGTCCGGGCCGATCAAATCCTCGACGACATCGAGGATGCGCGGATGACGCGCGAGCGCGTCAAGCCACGGCAGCACGACATAGCCCGCCGAGCGCCAGCGCCGGTCGGCCTGGTTGACCGGCGTGCCGAGCCAGGCTTCGTAGCGCGCAAGGCCGGCGTTGCATTCGGCCAATTCCGCGGCGGACAGCGCCGGCAACGGAAACAGGTAGCCGTCATGGCGGTATTGGTCGATCTGTTGTTGGTTCAGCATAGCCCATTCTCGCAATCGTCATCCCGGCGCAGGCCGGGACCCATTGTCGTGCCCGATACGGCTTTTGCAAGCCGACATCGTTTGGCAAGGCAATTCGGCGACGGCTGCGCGGTTCGTCGGTGGGTTCCGGCCTGCGCCGGGATGACAAACGGGGGCGGCGCCGGGTATCCTCGATCGATCGAGGGAGGACACGCCATGGATTTTGCCGACGCGCCCGAGCATGCCGCATTCCGCGCCGAGTTCCGCGCCTGGCTCGAGGCGAACCTCTCCGACGACCTCAAGGTTGAGGACGCGCAGGACCAGCGCATCTCGCCCGACCGCGACATCCTCGAAAAGCGCGTCGCCTGGCAGAAAAAGATGCACGAAGCCGGCTGGGTCGGCATCTCGTGGCCCAAGGAATATGGCGGGCGCGGCGCCAACTTCATGCAGCAGGTGATCTGGGACGAGGAATACTTCCGCGCCCGCGCGCCGATCCTGCCGTGCCAGAGCGGCCTCAACCTGCTCGGCCCGACCCTCATTCACTGGGGCACCGAAGTGCAGAAAACGCGCCATCTGCCGAAGATTCTCAGCGCCGACGAAATCTGGTGCCAGGGCTATTCGGAGCCGGGCGCCGGCTCCGACCTCGCCAGCCTCAGAACCCGCGCGATCGACCACGGCGACCATTTCGTCGTCAACGGCCAGAAGGTGTGGACCTCGGGCGCGCATTTCGCCGATTGGTGTTTCCTCCTCGTGCGCACCGACCCCGAGGCGCCGAAACACCACGGCATCTCCTACCTTCTGGTCGACATGAAGACGCCGGGCGTCGAGGTGCGCCCCTTGGTCCTGCTCAACGGCCACCGCCATTTCAACGAGGTGTTCTTCTCGGATGTCGCCGTGCCCAAGGAGAACCTGGTCGGCCAGTTGAACGAGGGCTGGAAGGTCACGACGACGACCTTGATGTTCGAGCGCGGCGGCGCCGGCGGGCGCGACCACGCGGCGCAGATCGCGCGCCTCGTCGAGCTGGCCAAGCAGTTCCCCAACCGCCAGGAGCCGGCATGGAACGAGAGCCACATCCGCCAGCAACTGGCGCAATTGGCGATCGAAACGAAGGCGTTGCAGGTGACAAGACTGCGCGGCCTGACCCGCCGGCTGCGCGGCGAGCCGCCCGGCCCCGAAGGCTCGATCCTCAAACTGTTCGGCTCGGAACTGGCCGGCCGCATCGCCGATTTTTCGAGCACATTGCTCGGCCCCTACGCGACCTTGGACACGCCGACCGAGGCGGTGCCCGATGCGCCGCGCTGGCTGCACCGGGTGCTCGGCGCGCGGCAATACACGATCGCCGGCGGCACCAGCGAAATCCAGCGCAACATCATCGGCGAGCGCGTGCTCGGCCTGCCGAGAGGGTGACATCGATCATGGCCGCCGTTTCACCGTTGGCTCCCGCGCATTTCCCCGCGCTTTTGCCGATCGCCGGCGTGCGCCTCGCCGCCTACGCCGCCGGCATCCGCTATGCCGGGCGCAACGACATGATGCTGGCCGAGCTGGCACCGGGCAGCACGATCGCCGGCGTCTTCACCAAGTCGCTGACCGCCGGGCCGCCGGTCTTGTGGTGCCAAGCCTGCCTGCCCGGCGGCAAGGTGCGGGCGATCGTCGTCAATTCCGGCAACGCCAACGTCTTTACCGGGCGCACCGGCATGCAGGCGGTCGAGCTGACCGCGGCGTCGGCCGCCAGGCTTTTCGGCTGCCCGGAAAAGGAGGTGTTCGTCTCGTCGACCGGGGTTATCGGCGAGCCGCCGCCGGCGCAGAAGATCGCCGACGCATTGCCGAAGATCGCCCCGAGCCTGACGGCGGACGCCTGGGAGCCGGCGGCGCGTGCGATCATGACGACCGACACTTTCCCAAAAGGTGCGACGGCGACCGCGATGATCGACGGGACCACGGTGCGGCTCAACGGCTTCTGCAAGGGTTCCGGCATGATCGGGCCGGACATGGCGACGATGCTCGGCTATGTCTTCACCGACGCGGCCTTGCCCGCCGCGGTATTGCAGAAGCTGCTGTCGGCGGCGACGGTGCGCTCGTTCAACTCGATCACCGTCGACGGCGACACCTCGACCAGCGACACGGTATTGCTGTGCGCGACGCAGCAGGCCCGCCACGCCCCGGTGACGAACGCGAGCGACCGCCGGCTCGGCGATTTCCGCCGCGCCCTCGACCGGGTCATGATCGATCTGGCGACGCAGATCGCGCGCGACGGCGAGGGCGCCGAGAAATTCGTCACGATCGAGGTTTCGGGGGCGGCGAGCGCGCGGGCGGCGCGCCGCGTCGGGCTGGCGATCGGCAATTCGCCCCTGGTCAAGACCGCGATCTCGGCGGGCGACGCCAATTGGGGCCGCATCGTCATGGCGGTCGGCAAGGCCGGCGAGAAGGCCGACCGCGACAAGCTGTCGATCGCGATCGGCGGCGTCGAGATCGCCGCGCAGGGCGGGCCGCTGCCGGGCTATGACGAAGCCCCGGTCGCCCAGCACATGAAGGGCCGCGACATCAGGATCGCTGTCGATCTCGGCATCGGCCGGGGCCGGGCGACGGTATGGACCTGCGATTTGACGCACGGCTATGTCGACATCAACGGCAGCTACCGCAGCTGACCCCCACCCTAACCCTCCCCCGCATGCGGGGGAGGGAAGGGAGGGGGTGCCGATCCTCCTCGTCGCGGCGGTGGCGCTGATCGACGCCGACGGCCGCGTGCTGCTGGCCGAGCGGCCGACGGGCAAGCACCTTGCGGGCCTGTGGGAATTCCCCGGCGGCAAGGTCCAGGTGGGCGAGACGCCGGAAGTTGCCCTCATTCGCGAGCTGCACGAGGAGCTCGGCATCGACGTGCACGAAAGCTGCCTCGCGCCGTTCACCTTCGCCTCGCACGCGTACCCTGATTTCCACCTCTTAATGCCGCTCTACGTGTGCCGCAAATGGGCTGGCATCGTCAGCGCGCGCGAGGGCCAGCGCCTCAAATGGGTGCGCCCGCAGCAGCTTGCCGACTATAAGATGCCGCCCGCCGACAAGCCCCTCGTCGCGATGCTGCGCGATCTGTTGTAGGGCTCGTCTGCCCCACCGGCGGGGTCACGCCACCCGGTCGCCCTGGCGGATTTGTACGGCCCGGTTGTCGACCGCCGGCAGCATCTGGCCGGGGTCGCGGGTGACGACGACATCGACCACGGTCGGGCGGTCGCGTTCCGCCATGCCCTGGGCGAGCGCCGGCCCCAGCGCCTCGGGGTCCTCGACCCGGATGCCGCCGACGCCCATCGCACGGGCGATCGCGGCGTAGTCCATTTCGCTCAAATCGGCGGACTGGTAGCGGCCGCCCATCATCGCGTGCTGCAGCGCCTTGACGTAGCCGGAAGCGGCGTTGTTGACGACGACGATCGTCAGGCCGAGCCCGGCGCGGCGCGCGGTTTCGAGTTCGCCCAGCATCATGTTGAAGCCGCCGTCGCCGGAGATCGCGACGACCGGCACGCCGGGGCCGGCCGCCATCGCCGCGCCGAGCCCGCCGGGCAGCCCGTAGCCGATCGAGGCGAAGCCGCGGTCGGGGATGAAATGGCGGCCGGGGATCTTGGTGTCGTAGAGGAGCCCCGTCCAATGCCCGGCAAAACCGCCATCGGCAACGAGATACGATTCGGCCGGCATGACGCGGTTCAATTCGGTGCAAAGGCGGGCCATGTGAATGGGGCGATCGCGCGAATAGAGGCGCGGCGCGGCATCCTCGGCCCACGCCTTCATGCGGCCGGGGATCTCGCCGAGATAGTCGGTGCGCAGGGCGCGCGCCGAGCGCGCCGCGTCGGCCAGCGCCTCGCCGAGGTCTTCGAGGCCGGCGCGCGCGTCGCCCCACAACGCCACCTCTGCGGGGAAGCAGCGGCCGATCTCCTCGGCGACGATCTCGAGGTGGATGATCGGCACCGGCTTCGACGGCAATGCGTAGCGCCTGGTGGCGATCTCGCCCAGTTTGCAGCCGACGACGACGAGGCAGTCCGAGGCTTCGATCAGCTCGTTGGCGATGCGCGCATAGCGGCCGAACAGCCCGACATTGAGGCCGTGCGTGCAGGCGATGCCGCCCTTGCCGCTCATCGTGTGGGCGACCGGGATCGATTGCGCCTCGGCAAAGGCGAGCAGGGCGTCGTAGCCCTGCGACAGGTGGATGCCGCCGCCAACCAGTATGAGGGGCCGCTTGGCTGTGGCGATCAGCCTTGCGGCGCGCTCGATGTCGCTGCGGTCGGGGCGGATGCGGCGGGACGGCGCCGCCAGGGTCGTCGAATCGATCGCAAAATCATCGGCGGTGAACTCATGGCTGCCGTGGCAGACATCCTCGGGCACGTCGAGCAGGACCGGTCCCGGCCGGCCCGAGGTCGCGACCGCGAAGGCGCGGCGGGTCAGTTCCGGGATGCGGCTCGTGTGCTCGACCCGGATCAATTCCTTGACCGCCGGCTTCAGGATCTCGGCCTGGCGGCATTCCTGCGTCATGTTCTTCCAGGAATGGGCGCGGTTGGTGTCGCCGGCGATGGCGACGACCGGGATGCCGCCGTTGGTCGATTCGATGAGGCCGGTGACGAGGTTGGTCGCGCCGGGGCCGAGCGTACCGTCGCAAACTCCGGGGCGGTTGGTGACCCGGGCATAGGCGTCGGCGGCAAAGGCGCCGCAGCGCTCGTCATTGATCAGGAAATGCCGCATGCCGAGCTGCCCCAGCGCGTCGTAGAACGGCAGGAGCTGGAACCCGCCCATGCCGAACATCGGCCCGATGCCAGAAAGGCGCAGCGTCTCGGCGAGCGCACGCCCGCCGGTCATCGTGCCGGAGGGGCGGTTCTGCCGGGTGGTATCGGGTGATGTGGTCATGGCCAGACTCCTTTGCTCCCATCGCGGCGAGGCTTGCCCCTCACCCTCCCACGGCCCAAAGGCCATTGGCGCCGCGGGC
>DATLTH010000156.1:0-5987 GCA_035533695.1 Allostellaceae bacterium
GGACGGCAGGTAGCGCGGCAGAGCCGAGAGTCGCCATTGCAAGACCGGTGGCACAGCCTGATCCAAGCCCGGCCGGCACAGGCCTGACGCTGCGAGGAAGCGCAGGTAGCCCCGAAGCGCGCTCGTCATGGTCCCGACGTGACTGGGAGAGCATCGCTGCGCCTCGGCGCGCACCGCGGCACGGATCGTGGCGGCGCCATAGGCCTGCGGATCCTCGCCGAGGGCACGCAGCAGGCGCTTGATCATGCGGCCCTGCCGCGAGACCGACTGGTCGGACAGGCCGCGATGAACCGCGAGCCAGCGCTGGTAGTCCGAGATCCGTGGATGGATGATCTCCGCCGCGACTGGCGCCGCCGGCGGGATCTTGCCTCGCTCGGCCAGAAACGCGATGAAGCGGCCCGCCCGTCTCGCGTACTTCCCCGATACGCCGTTCCAGTGGCGGGCCCCCGCGCACTGGCAGTGATGGCGAGCGAAGCTTTCGACCATCTCCTCGACGCTCCACCGCCGGCGCCGCTCCGGCCCGTGAGAACCTCTCCGCGAACCTCCCGAGCCCTCATACGAGTACTCCCGAGGTCCTCGTTATCAATCAGCGCCCCGTCTGCCATCGCATCACCGTTCAAACCACGGTGGCAGAGTCCCGCTCAGCGTCTCGTTGACAAGACGCCCTTCAGCTGACGCTTACGGCGATCAGCACGCCGAACAGCGAGCACAATTCCAGCAGCTGATGCCAATCGCGGTTGTTGCGCGCCTGTCAATCAGCGCCGAAGCGGGACCCGGAGTCAGCGTCCAATCGCGGCTCTGACTCACTTTCGGTGCAATCGGTGCGTTATGCGGGTGTGATGAGGCGAGCGCGCAGGAGATCGAGCTTGGCGCGGCCGTACATTTGGCGTTTGACGAGCTTGAGCTTGGTGATCTGACCCTCCGTCTGGCCGTTCGACCATGGCTCAGTCAGGGCTGCGGCGACAGCGGCGTGATCCGCTGTGAGGCCCTTGGCGAAGGAGGCAAGGGCGCCGCCGGCGGCATCCATGATCCAACCGGTCAAAGCATCGGCATCACGGTCGCGTATCATCCGGTGGAAGCGCTCGACCAAGTCGCGGGCCGACACCAGCATCGGCACGCCCCGTTCGATGGTTGCCACCGTGATCGCATCCTCCTTCGTCAGATGATCGCGCAGGCTCAGCATGAGGCGGCCGAGTACGCGGGCAGGCGGCACCCTGCGTAACATTCCGCGATCGATCTTCTCGCTGCGACGGCGCCGCGTCGCCCACTCCGCAACGACCCGCATGCTGCCCCTGAAGCCCGAGGAGCGAAGACGTCGCCACAGCTCGGCACCGTTGCGGCAACCGGCCGCCCATTCCGCATCGAGCCAAGCGAGATGCGGTTCGAGGCTGTTTGATCGGCAACGGAATACGTCGCCGCCGCCGCCGCGCGCGATCTCACGCACCAACTTGCGGCTGCGGCCCGTCCGGCGCACGATTTCCCTGATCGACGTGCCGGTCTGCACCAGCGCACGGATGGCGCCATAGGCCTCCTGGCGCCGAAGATAGCCGTCATGCTGCAAGCGCTCGGCGCAGGTCAGTAGAGCTGGATCGATCACGGTGGACCCGAGAGCCTGGCGAATTGGCCGCATCGATCGACGCACCGCTTCCAAGAAAGCGGCGCTGGCGTTCTCCATGAGGTGCCAGCGATCGGCAACCTGCACGGCTTGTGGTGCCGCCCGGGCCGCGGCCCGTCCATAGCCGCCGCCCCGGTCGCGCGAGATTATCGCGATCTCGGGGTGGCGCGACAACCAGGCCTCGACCGTGCCGGGCTCACGGTCCGGGAGAAGGTCGACGATACATCGCCGTTCAAGATCACAGATGATGCTCCCGTAGCGTTGCCCCCGCTTCCAGGCCCAATCGTCGATGCCGATAACCGATAAAGGCGAGCGATCTCGCGCAGCGTGCCGGCGCACGACGCGCAACAAGGTATCCTTGCTCACCGGCAGCATCAGGCGCCGCGCCAGCGTCGCGGCGGGCCGGCCACCCAAGGCAACGCCAAGATGATGGACGATCGCTTCCAATCGAAATGTGCGCCGGGCAGATCTGCCGGCAACCGTATCGCCCAGCCGCTCGGCGAAAATGCGTCGCGGACAACCGGGTTCGGCGCAGCGAAATCGGCGAATCGCGACTTTCAGCTGAACGGCTCGACCATGCGACGGCAGGTCGAGGAGCCGACGCACATAACGGCTGTGCACCCGCCGGGATTGTCGACCGCAATCCGGGCACGTGCTAGCCGCGGCGCGGCACCGCGCGGTGATGACAACGCGATCGGCTCCAATCTCAACATCATCGATCAACAGCCCCGCGGGCGACAATGACTGAAAGCGCTCGTACACCATGGAGGGTCCCTGATCAGGCTTACCAACCAAATCTAGCCGACCTGCACCGAAAGTGTTGGGGTGGACGGCCCCCGACGGCATCGAATGTGCCAGGCTGAGATATATCGAACCCGCAGCCAAAGGAGCCGCCCGATGACGATTATCAGAATTGGCCTGGACGCCGCAAAGCATGTCTTTCAGCTGCACGGCGTTGATGCGAGCGAGGCGCCGGTTCTGCGCCGTCAGCTGCGGCGCAGCGAGGTTGAGAAGTTCTTCGCCAAGCTACCGCCGACACGGATCGGGCTGGAGGCATGCGGCGCCTCGCATCACTGGGCGCGGGTATTGCGCGGTCTGGGTCACGACGCGGTGCTGCTGCCGCCGCAATACATCAAGCCCTACGTCAAGCGCGGCAAGAACGACGCGATCGACGCGGCGGCGATCTGCGAGGCGATGAGCCGGCCGGGAATGCACTTCGTGCCGGTCAAGAACGCCGAGCAGCAAGCCGTATTGACGCTGCTGCGGACGCGCGATCTGCTGATCAAGCAGCGCACGATGCTGAGCAATGCGATGCGCGGGCATGCCGCCGAGTTTGGCGTAATCGCGGCCAAGGGCCCGGTCAAGCTGGCCGAGCTGCTGCAGCGGGCCCATGCCGAGGATGCCGGGGTACCTGCCCTGGCGCTCGAGATGCTGCGGCTGCTTTCCGACCAGATCGATTCGATCGCTGCCAAGCTCAAGACGATCGAAGAGCGGCTCCTCGCCTGGCACAAACAAGACCCGGTGAGCCAATGCTTGGTGACGCAGCCCGGGATCGGGCCGATCGGCGCAGTCAGCTTTTCGCTCAAGGTACCTGACCCCAGGGCCTTCCGCTCGGGCCGGCACTTCTCCGCCTGGCTCGGCCTAACGCCGCGCGAGAACTCGACCGGCGGACGCCACCGACCGGGCCGCATCAGTCGGCAGGGCGACGAGATATTGCGCCGGCTCCTGGTGCTCGGCGCGACGGCGCGGATCCGGGTTGCCGCGGCAGGCAAAGCCTCGCCCTGGCTCATCAATCTGCTGGCGCGGCGGCCGAGAAAGCTCGCGGCCGTGGCGCTGGCTAACAAGATGGCCCGAACCCTGTGGGCCATGATGGTGAGCGGCGAACTCTATCGGCAACCCGCCGAAGTCTGAGACACGCCCACCCCCACTTGACCTGGCGCTTGCAAGGAAAGCAGCAAGATGGCGATCGGTCGAACCGAGGATTGGGACACCGCGCGTGACTCTGTGATGCTCCGACATCGCGAAAGTGTTTGCGACCCGATCCGCGTAACCCATCTGGGCCAGCGGTCGATCCGACCGCACTCAAAGGCCGGACACATGACCGCAATCGACCAGACCCGTCCCCGCTGCAAAAAACCCTTGCGAGGCGGGGGCCGTCCACACATGAGTCAGAGCCCCAATTCCGCGCTGTTTTCCACCGCCTCAACGCAACACCCTTTTGGGTCAGGTTCTAAGAGTCCAGGCGGCCCGTGGGCCTGCTATTCGATGAGATGACGCCACACGCTAAGAATGATGGGCGCTAACACCCATCCGATGCCGGTCAGAATTGCCGCCATCACGATGAGCGATAGGATCGCGGCAGGGCGGTTAACCGGGGTTGGTGGCGGGGGTGGTCGAAGCGGACTGTGCCGAAAATCGGTAAAAGACATGTCCCGCGGTCCTACCGTCCTACCAAACGCCGTCAGTGGCCCAAATCAGCGCGATTATCAATCGATGATTGGCCGAAAGCGACCGCGGTGCGCCTCGTCATGATCGCCATCTGCCCGGCTACATCGCGGGCCAGTGCAAGAGCCGCCGTGATCCTAGTCAGCTCCGCGCGTTGCGCCGCAAGGCGTTTGGTGCGCTCGATCGTTTGAGCCGCTTCGAACGATAGCATGACAACGGGCCCCTCTGTGCGGCGCGGGGCAGAGTACCCATGAAAGGGTTAATTATTACTTGAGAGCCTATCCCTTTGAGTAGGTATCAGCTACACGGAAGGAGCATGGCCGGCGCGGCCGTTCATCGGCGAGGGGTAGATTCATAACCGCGAGGGCCGAGGGGGATGTCATCTGCCACGCAGCGATGGATACAACAATTCCTCCGTCGCGCCGTCGGTTACCTCGACTTTTTGCCTGGGCGCAACGCAAAACAGGACAGCTTGACCTCACCGACCCCGATCAGAGAGCGCTTTTAGACCCCTCATAGTTCGGTGGACATCCCGTCGCCATTCCCGCCGGCTTTGAACGCGTGGTTGAAGCGAGTCGGCAGGCGCTGGGATGATGCCCGTCGACCGCTATCCCCGTTTCAGTTTGTCGAGGAGCTTTTGGGCGTCTACCTTATTGGCAAAGGGCGTGCCGGAGCTGAGCAGCTTTTCTAGCACCGCGCGAGCATCAGCCGGACGGTTGGCGCGCCCCAGCGCGACAGCGACATGATAGCGGATCTCCGGGTTTCCCGGTGTTGCGGCGCTCGCCGCTTCAAGGTGCGACAAAGCCTTCGCCGTATCGCCCTGTGCCAGCAGCACCCATCCCAGCGTGTCTTCGACGGCTCCGCTTTTGGGCGCTATCGCCGCCGCCTTCTCGGCGAATTCGCGCGCCTTCGCGAGATCGCCGACCTGTTGGTAAAGCCAGGCGAGGTTGTTGAGCGCGATGGGATCATTCGCCTGTTTGGCGAGGAGGCGCATCTCCTCGGCAATCGCCAGAGGGTACTTTTGGGTGCCGATATAAAAATCGGCGAGGGCGGCGCGTATGACAAAATCATCCGGGTGATCCTTCAGCCGGCCAGTGAGCACAGCCTCAGCCTTGACGGGATCGCCGGTTCGGCCGTAAAGGCGTGACAGCGCTACCGCAACATTATCGTCGGACGGGCGCGCTGCAGACGCCTTTTCGAGCAGAGCCACCGCCTCCTGGCGCTTTCCGGCTCTTTCATACAGGTCCGCGGAAACAAGGTCGTAAAGCGAGCTGCCCGGATCTGCTTTCGCGAAACTCCGCGCCTTGGCGAGACCCGCGTCCAATCCGGAGATTTCCGCCTCGACGCGGATGAGCTGCGCCTTCACCGCGCGATTGCCGGGATCCTTGTCGAGGCGCGATTGCAGGACGGTCCGCTCCTCGGGAAACATCTTTGCCGCGGCAAGCAACGAAAGATATCGAGCAAGGATTGGCGCGGAGTCAGGTGCGATCTCGTAAGCGCGGCGATAAGCAGTTATCGCGCCGGTCTGGTCACCGCTCAACACCAGCATGCGCCCCTGAGCATCAAAGATATCGATGTTCGCGGGAAACTGAACCGCCAATTCGGATGCCAGCGCCTTTGCCCGCGGCCAATCCTGGCGCAGGGTATAAATGTTCAGTAGCCGGAGCCCGGGTGCCGGATCGGCGGGAGCCGCTGCGCGAGCCTTGTCGGCATATCCGGTCGCCTCATCCCACTGCTTTGCCGCCGTTGCAAGATCGGCGAGGCCAAGCAAGGCGGTCAGGTCGTCAGGCTTGCGCACCAGGAAATCCTGATAAACCTTCTTGGCCGCATCGGCCTGCCCGGCAAGCACATAGGTATGCGCCAGGTTGGTTCGCGCCGGAGCAAAGTCGGGGTTTTTGGCAACAAGATCCTTGAAGATCCCTTCGGC
>DATLTH010000157.1:0-3101 GCA_035533695.1 Allostellaceae bacterium
GGCCGCTGCCGAAGGCAACCCCGCCACCCTCGACCGCACCCTGGCCCGCGTCTTCCAGGAAGGCGAGTCGCCGGTTTCGGTCATGCGCGCGCTGTTGCGCCACCTGCAGCGGCTCTACCAGCTTTCGGCGCGGATCGCCGCGGGCAGTTCGGTCGAGGAGGCGCTGCGCAGCGCGCGGCCGCCGGTTTTCTTCAAGCAGCAGGACAGCTACCGTCGCCAGCTTGGGCATTGGAACGAAGCGCGCTTGCGCCGGGCGCTCGACCATGTGATGGAGGCCGAATTCCGCATGAAACTGACCGGACTGCCGGCCGAAACGATCTGCCGCGAGGCGCTGTTCGCCCTCGCCGGCGAGGAAAATGCCCGGCGCCGTTAGCAGGCGCCGCCGGTGAACGCCTCCCAGCCCTTGCGGCGCAACTCGCAGGCCGGGCAGATGCCGCAGCCATAGCCCCACTCGTGGCGATGATCGCGGTCACCCTCGTAGCAGCTGTGCGTCTCTTCGCGGATCAGTTCGACCAGCCCCGTGCCGCCCAATTCGCGCGCCAACGCCCAGGTGGCCCGCTTGTCGCGCCACATCAGCGGGGTGTGGATCACGAACCGGTGGTCCATGCCGAGCGAGAGCGTCGCCTGCAATGCCTTCAGCGTGTCGTCGCGGCAGTCGGGATAGCCCGAATAATCGGTCTCGCACATGCCGCCGACGAGGTGCCTCAGCCCGCGGCGATAGCCGAGCGCGGCGGCAAAGGTGAAGAACAGCAGGTTGCGGCCCGGCACAAAGGTATTCGGCAAGCCGTTCGCGGCAAACGCGATCACGCTGTCGCGGGTCAGCGCGGTATCGCTGATCTGGCCAAGGACCGAAAGGTCGATCAGGTGATCGTCGCCGAGCCGCTCATCCCAGCGGGGAAATTCGCGGCGCAGCCGCGCCGCAATACGCCCGCGGCATTCAAGCTCGACCCGATGGCGCTGCCCATAGTCGAAACCGATCGTCTCAACCGCGGCAAAGCGGGCCAATGCCCAGGCGAGGCAGGTCGTCGAATCCTGCCCGCCGGAAAACAGCACCAGCGCCGCCTCTGCCTGGCTCATCTGGCTCATACAGCAAGCTCCCGCTCCGCCCAAAGCGACGGAGCGGGAAGATGCCGGTCAGGGCGTCGCGTGGTGCATAAACTTGTCAGGCGGCGGCCCGCCCCACGGGCCAGCGAGGTCCTCGCGGCTGATCAGATTGGCCGGGATGCTGGCGTTGAGCACGTCGGTGTCGGCCCAATGCTCATGCACCCTGCCCCACGGATCGCCCCAGTAGTCATAGACCTGACTGCCCAGCGAATGCCGGCCGATGCCCCAGAAGTGCTCATAACCCTTCGCCGCCAGCACATCATGGCCGATCATGATGTCGTCGATGTCGGCCGCCTCGTAGCTGAGGTGGTTCAGCCCCTTCTTGTCGCTGCGGATGCAGAAGAAGGCGTGGTGGTCGACAAAGTCGTCGCCGCGGTCGAGCCGGTTGAACGAGCCGGTGATGTGGTCCTTGCTGCCGGCATAGACCTCATCCGAGATGCGGAAGCCGAACATCTCGCGGTACCAGCCGACCGTCTTCTCATACTGCGGGGTGTGCACGACGAAATGGCCGAAGCGCTTGACGTGCGACGGGCCGCGCGCGACCTGCTTGTAATAGAGCGCATTGCGCCGCTGCGTCTTGTCTTCGCCATGATTGACCTTCGGCCGGCTGACCGCGATCTTCGGCAGCATCTGCATGCCGTGAATGATTTCGACCTGGAAGCCGTCCGGGTCATTGAGGCGCACGCGCTTGCCGCCGCCCGGCTCGCCGATATCCTCGATCTTCGAGGCGCCGTCGACGCGACTAAGCTTTTCCAGATCCTCAATGCTGCCGGCATGGAGCGCAATGCCGATGTATTTCGGCTCGCCCAATTCGGTGACATGGATGTGGTGCGGCGAATCGGTGCCGCGCATGTAGAGCGCCTTCGCGGTGCGCTCGGCGCGGACCATGCCGAACGCGGTCAGGAATTCCTCCTGCTTGTCGAGGTCGGGGGAGCGCAACCGCCCGTAGGCAAGATCGACGACTTTGATCACAGACATGACAACCTCCGGAATGATCTTGCCGCTAATATAGTCCCGATCGCGCGGCGCGGGAATTAGTCCTTGTAGGACGGGTCGAGCCGGTCGAGCTTGCGCAATAGAGCCGGCCAGTCGAGGGTATTCGGGTCGTGGCCGCGGGCGGCGCCGGCGCTCGACCTGGCAAAGCCGGCGCCGACGACCGCATCGGACAGCGGGTAGAACGCGGCCCCCGATTGCTGGAAGGCGAGCTGCATCGCACAGGCGCGCTCCATGCGGTAGGTCGCGATAAACGCCTCGGCGATTGTGCGGCCGATGACGATCAGACCGTGATTGCGCAACACCATGATGTGCTTGTCGCCCAGATCGGCGAGAAAGCGGCGGCGTTCATCCTCGCTTCGCCCGGTGCCTTCGTAGTCGTGATAGGCGACATCGCCGATCACCTGGAGGGCATGCTGGTTGAGCGGCAGCAGCCCCTCCTTCTGCATCGACACGGCGCAGCCGGCGATGGTGTGGGTGTGGATCACGCAGGCGATGTCGGGCCGCGCCCGATGGATCGCGCCGGGGATCGCAAAGCCGCCGCGATTGACCGGCTCGTCCGAGGGCTCGACGTTGTTGCCCTCGCTATCGAGCTTGACCAGCGAAGAGGCGGTGATCTCGTCGTACAGCATGCCGAAGCGATTGATCAGGAAATGCTGGTGCGGCCCCGCCTCGTTAGCGTTGGGGATGCGCGCGGTGATGCGGGTGTTGATCAGATCCGACCAGCCGAACAGGTCGACGAGGCGGTAGCAGGCGGCGAGGTCGATCCGCGTTTGCCATTCAGCCTCGTTCCTGCGCGCCTGGGGCATCGCCGTTATTGACATTCGCGTTCCTCCGCCTCCTGGGACTCGTTTCGGCAGAGCGCACTCGTCCTTGCGCCCGAGCCTTGCCGAGGCAAAATAGACGCTAGCTCCGTCCGCGCGGGGCTTTCTCCTTAGCAGGTTTCACCAAAGTCCACCCCTGCCCGGGCTTAGATGTCGGCGGCAGGGGTTTGCCTGACGTGG
>DATLTH010000158.1:0-8768 GCA_035533695.1 Allostellaceae bacterium
GAACCGTGACCGATAGGGCTTCGATCTGATCAAGGGGCCCGGCGGGCGCGATGATTAACGCGTCGGCACTGGTCGGAGCAAACGGTCGCAGCCAAGGCGGCAGCAAATCGCTCAGCTGTTCAACCCACCAGGCGAGGAACGCGGCGATCATCGACCTTCCACCCTACAGTTAGCCTTCGCCAAGCCGAGCCTCGCCCCGTTCGCGGGCACGGGATCGGTCGCCGGGCCCGAGCATGAACGCGCGGCTCGCCGAAAAACACGGACGCATCTGGCTCCCCCTCCGCAACCCTCCCTGTTGCAGCCCTATCGTAGCGGGCGCCATCAGCCGAGAAAAGGGTCTGCGCCGCCGGGTTCGTACTGCGCATCACAGCCGCGATGCGGCGATCAGATCGGGCCAGCTCCGGGGGTCACCCCTACCAAAGACCAGGCGTAGGCGAATGAGGTCGGGAGCCGCCATGTTCTTCCAGTTGGCCCGCCAAGCCGGCGGCCGTCCCCGGCCGGGCGAGCCCCAATAGGCCAATTGGAGCCGCTTGACACCATCCAGCAACACCGTCTCCGTGTAAGGAGACGCCGGACCGAGCGGCCGCTCATGGTAATGCGGCTTCCAGGCGAGGATAAGCCGCCCATCATGGACATAGAGAGCGATGTCAGCGCGATGGTGAGCGCCAAGGCCGGTGGGCAGATTGCCGACAAAACTCAGCCTGTCTGCCTCGCCCTGTATGCCTGCGCCGGCCGCTGTCGCACCCTCGCGGTAGCCGGCCGGTACGACCGGTAGTCGCGTGAGCACCCCGCGCAGCACCCGCATCGTCGCGTCGAGCTCTGCCGTCGTGGCCAGGCGGCGTGTCTGCGCCTGTTCGAGTGCGAGCCCCGCGCGCACGCCTTGGGTCAGCGCTAACATCAAAAGGCCAAGAACGACCAGCGCGACCAGCACTTCGAGCAAGGTGAAGCCGCCCTGTAAGGGGCGCGCTCGGTTCATCGAAGGGTCGACAGGCTGTCGGGCGCCGTGACGACGCGCTCGGTCCTCAAAACGACCGCGCGATCATGCCCATGGCCCGGCCACGAAATCGTCACGTCGACATCGTACAACGTCGTGGTGAAGGCAGGCGAGCCGCTCCTTGCCTGCACCTGCCGACGTGCCACCGGTTTTATGCTGAGATTCCAGCGATAGCCGCCGCCGTCGTTGCCGTGAAAGTCGCCCTGCAGAAGGGCTGCCTCTCGCCCGACCGCCGCCAGGTGCGATTGAGCACGCTCGACGGCCTCCTCCGCGCGGGAGGCCGTATCCACCGCAAACAACCCTTCGCCGCCGGCTCGGAAGAGAACGATCAGCGCCAGCCCGGCAATTGCAAGCGCGACCAATACCTCAAGCAGGGTGAAACCGGCGGAAGACTTATCGGACATCGGCGATGGTGACCCTGCCGGTAAGCCAGTCCACGCCCACAGCAACGCGCTGCGAGCCGTCGGCGAGCACGATTCGGCCACCCGTCGAGCTGCCGTCGGGGTTGAAACGAATGGCGCCGACATCCGCGTTTTCGCGTTGCCCCCCAATCGTCAGCAGGCGCAGCGCCAGCTCGGCGGGCAGCGGACGCGGCGGCGCCATGCCGGCACGATAGCGATGCCTGCGCAAATCAAGCTCGAACGCGATCGGCCGGTTCGTGGCAATCGCCTCCGACCGCGCGAGCCGCAAATGCGCGGCAATCTCGGCCGCCGTCGTGCGAATTTCGAACCCCCGACTCCACGGCGGCTTGTACCCGACGATAAGGACCAGAGCGAAAGCCATAATCGCGAGCACCACGATCATCTCGATCAGGGTGAACCCGGCGGCGCCGGAAGTCGTCGGGCGGGGTGCCGCTTTAGGTCGCCAGGTCATTAAGGCTGAGCATGGCTGTCAGCAGCGAGCTGACGATGCCAGCGACCACAAGTCCCATGAGTATCGTAATGATCGGCACCGCGAGCGCCACCAGCCGCTGCATCATCAGCCGCGCCTGCTCGTCGTGGATGTCGGCGGCCTTGAGCGCCATCGCGGACAGTTGGGCCGCCTCCTCGCCCAGTTCCAGCAAATGGATCGTTCGTATCGGAAACAAGCCGGACTCGGCGAGCGGCCGCGCCAGACCCGCGCCGCTCTTGGTTGCCAGAGCCGCGGCTTCGACGGCCGCCGCCGCGGCCAGGTTTCCAACCGCGTCCTTGGCAATACCGAGCGCCGCGATAAGCGGCACACCGTTCTGCAGCAGGCTGCCGAGGGTGCGGGTCAACCGCGCCGCGAGCGTCTCGCGCATCAGCTTGCCCAACACCGGCACGCGCAGCAGAAAACGGTCGGCTCTCAAGCGATAAACCGGATGCGCCAGCAGCCTTCGCATGAACAAGGCTGACACCAATGTTGCGAGCAGGAGCCACGGACCTGCCGCCCCCGCCGCCGCACCGATCGCCATCAGCGCGCGCGTCGATGCAGGCAGCTGCGCGCCGGCCTGTTCGAAGATTGGCGTGAACTGGGGCAGCACATACTCAAGGAGGAGAAACACCGAGCTGATTGCGGCTACCACCAGGAGCGCGGGATAAACGAGAGCGGCGCGCATGCCTGCGCTCAGGCTGCGTTCGCGCTCAAGCAGGTCGGCGATGCGCTCCAGCGTAATCGGGAGCGAGCCACCGGCTTCGCCTGCGCGGATCAGCCCGATATAAAGTTTCGAGAAGCTGCGGGGCTCGCCGGCGAGGGCGGTGGTCAGCGAGCTGCCGGCGCGCACGCTGTCGCGGACATTGCCGAGAATCGCGCGGGCACGCGTGCTGCGGGTATGCTCGACGACAAAGCGCAGGGCGCGATCGAGGTCCTGGCCGGCGGCGAGCATGATGGCGAGTTCGCGGGTCACCTCGCTGAGGGCGTTCTTGTCGAGACCGCCGCCGCGGCCGAGTTCCATCCGCAGCAGGTCCCCAAGCCTTCGGCGTCCGTCGGCGGGATCGGCCCGAAGCACAATCTGGCCCTGGCGCTGCAGCCGTTCGACGACGGTCGTGCGGTCGGGCGCCTCCATCACTCCGTTCACGACATCGCCGGCATTGCTGACCGCCGACCAGCGGAACTGCGGCATCTCAACTTCTCAGGGTGCGAGGCCTTGGTGATTGCCTGACAGGCATCAACCAGGCGATACCCATAGGCCCTTTCGCCGCACCGCTCAAGCTCGCGGCTCGCGGGCGTTTTGCATCTTCGTCAGGCTTCGCTGCGGATGCAGCGCACGACCTCCTCGATGGTGGTGTCGCCTTCGAGCACGGCGATCAGGCCATTATCGAAGATCGGCCGCATGCCGCCCGCGATTGCCGCGCGTTCGATTGCCGTGTCGTCGGCGCGCTCGAAAATCAGGCGCTCGGTCGTGCGGCTCGGCAGCAGCAGCTCTCCGATCGCGCGGCGCCCCCGATAGCCGGTGCCGCGGCACTCAGGGCACCCGACCGCCTGGTGCAACGCGATCTCCCGGCCGTCGGCCAGACGGTCGAGGCCGAACCGCTCGATCAGCGAGCCCTGCGCGCCAGCCGGAACCTTGCAGACGGGACAGAGGCGTCGCACCAGCCGCTGCGCCAGAACGCCTTTCAAGGTCGCGGTCAGCAGGTAATCCTCCAGGCCCATGTCGCGCAACCGGGTCACTGTCGCGGCCGCCGAGTTGGTGTGCAATGTCGAGAGGACGAGATGGCCGGTCAGCGCGGCTTGCACCGCAATCTGCGCCGTTTCGAGGTCGCGGATCTCGCCGATCATGATGACGTCCGGATCCTGCCGGAGGATGGAGCGTAGCAGGCTTGCGAAATTGAGCCCGATCTGCGGCTTGACCTGAATCTGGTTGATGCCGGTAAGCTGATACTCAATCGGGTCTTCGACCGTCACGATCTTGCGCGCGACGGTATTCAGCATCAAAAGGCCCGTGTAAAGGGTCGTCGTCTTGCCGCTGCCGGTGGGTCCGGTGACCAGCACCATGCCGTTCGGCAACTCCAGGCAGCGCTCGATGCCGCTGCGAATATCCGCGGCAAAACCCAGCTGGTCGTAATCGAACTCGACGGAGGTGCGATCGAGCACCCGCAGCACGACGGTCTCGCCGTGCAGCGAGGGGACCGTCGAGACCCGAAAGTCAATATCGTGGCCGCGCACGGTCAGCTTGATGCGGCCGTCTTGCGGCAGGCGCCGCTCGGCGATATCGAGCCGTGCCATGATCTTGATGCGCGAGATGACCGCCGCCTGAAGCCGTGCGGGCGGCGATTCAACCTCGTGCAGCACACCATCGTATCGATAGCGCACCCGCAGCCGATCGGGGAACGGCTCGAGATGGACATCGGAGGCATGGCTTTCGACGGCGCGCGCAATCAGCTGATTGACCAGCCGGATGACCGGCGCCTCGCTCGCGAGATCCTTGAGCCGTTCGGCGTCTTCCTCCGCGGGCTCGCTGTCGGCGCCGGTTTCATCGAGTACGGCCGCCTCTTCGTCGCTGATTTCCGAGCCCATGTAGAGCCGCTCGAGCACCGCCTCCAGCTCGACCGGCACAGCGACCGCGATCGCGACCCGACGCGCCAGCACCGCCGCGACCGCCTCACGCGTGAAATCGTCAAGTGGATCGGCCATCGCAAGGGTCACATGATCCGCATCGGCCGCGATCGGCATAGCTCGCGCCCGACGCAGGAATTTCGGCCCCAATCGCTCCTTGAAGAGAGGCGCGTCCGGATAATCGGCCGCCGTCACCAGCTGTACGCCGAGTATCTGCGCCAAGGCTTCGGCAAGGCCGCGTTCGCTGAGCAAGCCGAGTTGCGTCAGGATCCGGTCGAGGCGGCTGCCGGCGTCGGCCGCGACACGGCGTGCCCGATCCAGGGTTCGCTGGTCGATGACGCCGCCTTCAACCAGCGCAGTGCCAAGGTCCGCGACCGCGTCGCGAACATCCGGGATCAACCGATTGGCGGTCGCGTCGGGCATGGCGCTGTGGTCCACGGAATACGAGAGACCGACAGAATAGCTTATCGGACCGGGATGCGCCTGCTTCGATTGGCAAATCGCCGCCACGCCCTTGGTTGCTGCGCAGCGGTGATCAGGGGCTGTACACAGCGCAAACCGCGCCGAGAGCGCGGAGGCGATCGCAAAGCGCTCGCGGACCCCGGGAGCGTTGTTGATCTCGGTCGATCTGCCTCCGCGCCCTGCCGGCAGCCAGGCTGAGAAATCGAGCCAATCCGTCATCGAGCCTTGCCTGCCAAACCGGGCCCGCGGCCGGCGTCGGACCCGTTCGGGAGATTTGCGCCAGCGTCTGACGGCAAACATCACGACGGCCATTGGACAATCCGGACATGCCTGGCGCACCGCGGACCCAGTCTTCCACCTGCCTCCCCGTCACGGCACGGACGTAGATGCGGGTTTCAAGCGGCAAATCGGCCTCGGCTCGCAACCATTTCGTTATGCGACCGGTCCCCGCGTTGTAGGCGGCCGCAGCCAGCCCGATATTGCCCAAGCCGGCCCTGAGGTCCGCCAGCATCCGCGCTGCGGCAGCGATCGCAGGGCCAGGATCGCGCGGGTCGCTGAGGCCACGCGCGGCGGCGGTAGGCGGCATGAATTGCGCGATACCTTCGGCCCCGGCGGGGCTTGTCGCCTCGCTGCGGAAACGGCTCTCCTGCCAGAGAACGCGGGTGAGGAAGTCTGCGGGAAGTCGATTGGCCGCTGCTGCCTGATCCACCACAGCACAGATCTTCGCCCGGCTCGCGTCGGCTGTTAACCCCGCGGCTAGTAAAGATTTGTCGCCCCACGCAAACAGGCTCGCGACGATCAGAACCAGGAAGCGCACGCGAGGACGGGTCATCTCATCCCGGTTTTATTTGTGATGAATGGAAAATTACGCAAGAACCCCGCAGTTGCAGCGGTAACATATTCTCATCTTCTCCAAAGATACGGCAGGCTCAGGAGAAAATGTCGAGCCGAGCGTCGCCAACCCCAACTTGCGATAGCCTCGTGCACCTGCGATGCGCCCGACAGACGAATATAGCGCTGTCAACGAGCATGGTCATCCCGCTTTGGTGCGGCCCCCGCGGTTCGCACATGGTCTCCCGAATGTCCGCTTGCGGCGCATCTCGCCAGTTGTCGTGGGTTCCAGCGAAGGCCCGCTCGCCTAAACGACACCAGCCGCTCAGCGCGGGTGACGAGGCCGTCCCCTTCATGCCCCGAAGCCGACCCTCGCGCCAGCCGCGCCAATCGGTGCAGGAGGTGGCAAGCGGCCATTCATCGAAGCGTCTGGAGGAAACCCTGTCTGACTCGATCTTGCATCACTGGTGCGCCGGTCAACTTGGCGGCGGAAGGCCGTTGTGTTGCGCGGTCTGCATCAGCTGCAATGATATGCCACCGCTCGGGTAGGTCGCAGACAGTGTCGAGCCGGCGCCGGAGGCTTGGTTGTCGGCGCTGGTGGTGCCGGGCAGCGGCGCCGGCGCGGCGGCGCCCGTCACGGGCGGCGGGGCGATGTCGGCGAAGGTGACCGGGGCGGTATCCTGCGCCGATGCCAATAGCTGTGACGTCCCGCCACCAACGGGCGGGTCGGTGACCAGCGTGCCGCCGTGCCCGTCGGTCGCCAGGTGGAACTGGCTCGTCACATAGCTTCCGAGCAGCGTCAGATGGGCGCTGTGGGTGCCGCTGGTGACACTCAGCGTGCCGCTGGTGTTGCTGCCCGCCTCCGCGAAACTTTCGGTGGTGGTCCCCGATGTGTAGGCGATATCCCGCAGGTCGAGCGCGTCCGGTATCGTGAAGCCCGCGATCTGGCCGGTGAAACTCATTGAGGCATCGAGCTGCAAGGTGCCGCCGCTGGCGAAGGTGATCGGCACGCCGCCGATCGAGCCGCCGCTCATGATTTCGACCAGCCCGCCGCTCAGTGTCGTGGCGCTCGCCACCCCGCCCGAATAGACGATCTCGCTGCCGCCGCGCAGCGTCGCCGCCCGCGTGATGCCGCCCGCGTAGACCCGCTCGGCGCCGCCGCCGCTCACCACCGTACCGCTCGCGATGCCGCCGGAGGAGACGTTCTGCCAGCCGCCGCTGGCAATCCTCGTCATCCGCGAGACGCCAACCCGCAGCGTCTCGGTGCCGCCGGAATTGACCGTCGTGGCGCTCGCCGTGCCGCCCGATGACACGATCTGAGCGCCGCCGCTATCGATAACCGTGCCGCTCGCAATGCTGCCCGAAGAGACGTATTCGGAGCCGCCGCCGGCAATCGTCGACACCACCGAGACGCCGCCCCGCAGCCCCTCGGCGCCGCCGGAATTGACCGTCGTGGCGCTCGTCGTGCCGCCCGCCGACACGATCTGGGCGCCGCCGCTATCCACCACCGTGCCGCTCGCAATGCCGCCCGAAGAGACGTATTGCGTGCCGCCGCGCAGCGTCGTCGCGCTCGCCACCCCGCCCGAGTACACGTCTTGCCTGCCGCCGCTCAGCGTCGCCCCTCGCGCGATGCCTCCCGCGTAGACCCGCTCGACGCCGCCGCCATCCACCACCGTACCGCTCGCGATGCCGCCGGAGGAGACGTTCTGCGTGCCACCGCTGGCAATCCTCGTCGCCCGCGAGACGCCGACCCGCAGCGTCTCGGTGCCGCCGGAATAGACCGTCGTGGCGCTCGCCGTGCCGCCCGATGACACGATCTGAGCGCCGCCGCTATCGATCACCGTGCCGCTCGCAATGCTGCCCGAAGAGACGTATTCGGAGCCGCCGCCGGCGATCGTCGTCACCACCGAGAGGCCGCCCCGCAGCCCCTCGGCGCCGCCGGAATTGACCGTCGTGGCGCTCGTCGTGCCGCCCGCCGACACGATCTGGGCGCCGCCGCCATCCACCACCGTGCCGCTCGCAATGCCGCCCGAAGAGACGTATTGCGTGCCGCCGCGCAGCGTCGTCGCGCTCGCCACCCCGCCCGAGTACACCTCTTGCGTGCCGCCGCTCAGCGTCGCCGCCCGCGTGATGCCGCCCGCGTAGACCCGCTCGACGCCGCCGCCATCCACCACCGTACCGCTCGCGATGCCGCCGGAGGAGACGTTCTGCGTGCCGCCGCTGGCAATCCTCGTCGCCCGCGAGACGCCGACCCGCAGCGTCTCGGTGCCGCCGGAATTGACCGTCGTGGCGCTCGCCGTGCCGCCCGATGACACGATCTGAGCGCCGCCGCTATCGATAACCGTGCCGCTCGCAATGCTGCCCGGAGAGACGTATTCGGAGCCGCCGCCGGCGATCGTCGTCACCACCGAGAGGCCGCCCCGCAGCCCCTCGGCGCCGCCGGAATTGACCGTCGTGGCGCTCGTCGTGCCGCCCGCCGACACGATCTGGGCGCCGCCGCTATCGATAACCGTTCCGCTCGCAACGCCGCCCGAGGAGACGTATTGCGTGCCGCCGCTCAGCGTCGTCGCGCTCGCCACCCCGCCCGAGTACACGTCTTGCCGCCCGCCGCTCAGCGTCGTGGCGCTCGCCACCCCGCCCGAATAGACGTGCTCGACGCCGCCGCCATCTACCACCGTACCGCTCGCGATGCCGCCCGAGGAGACGTTCTGCGTGCCGCCGCTGGCAATCCTCGTCACCCGCGAGACGCCAACCCGCAGCGTCTCGGTGCCGCCGGAATTGACCGTCGTGGCGCTCGCCGTGCCGCCCGATGACACGATCTCGGCGCCGCCGCTGTCGATCACCGTGCCGCTCGCAATGCTGCCCGAAGAGACGTATTCGGAGCCGCCGCCGGCAATCGTCGTCGCCACCGAGACGCCGCCCCGCAGCCCCTCGGCGCCGCCGGAATTGACCGTCGTGGCGCTCGTCG
>DATLTH010000159.1:0-6933 GCA_035533695.1 Allostellaceae bacterium
GCAAGCGCCGGGATTTGAGCGAGACGACATCGGCAGACTTGTCCGCGCGATCGACGCCCGCATCGCTGCCGGCGCGCTCGAACCCTGGCAGGCCAGATTCCTTCAGTCCGCCCGGCGTTGTCTGCCGTGCCAGCTTGGCGAGGTGCTGGCCATTCTTGAACGGGGCGCCGCATGACCGGCGCCGACCTGGCCGAGGAATACCTGACCGCGCTCGGCGCCACCCGGCCGGACGATCTCGCGCCGCTGCTGGGCGCCGGTGTTCCGAGTGCCGCAATCGAGTTGGCACAACCGGCATTCGCCCGCATCACCATCGACGGCGACCTCTACCAGCCGGACCCGGACGGCGGCGCCGCCTTCGTCCTGCCGGTGCGGGTCGACTATCCCGAGACGCCCGAAACCGAAGACCCGGACGGCGTGCTGCGCGATGGGGCGATCGTCGATTTGCTGGCAATGCACCCGGCGCACCCTGGCCGCTGGGCGCTCCGCGTCGGCGTCGCCGAATGGCTCGGCGCCGTCGAGCCGCAATATTGCGGTCCTGACGCCGTGCGGATTTGGCAATCGCCAATCGGCTGGCTGCGGAGCGGGTGTGCCGGGCTGGTCTTGCTGTCACGCGATCTGCATGACCAATACGGCGTGCTGACGCTCTGTAGCACCGTTGTTGCCGAGAATTCGCAACACGCGGCCGAGCTGCGCCGGGTGATCGAGCGACCGTGGTCGCGCCCGCCGGTCATCATCGCCGGGAGACGCCGCGATGCCGCCTGATCGAACCGCCTTTGATGTCCCGCCCGATCCCGGCGCGCATTGGAGCACCGGCCGCAAGAAGGCCACCAACGGCAGCGCCAAATCAGACAGGCGCTTCCAGCCGAAACGCTTCGGCGAAATCGCGCTCAGCACCGACTGTCCATACTTCATCAAGGGCATTCTGCCGCGGGAAGGGCTTGCCGTAGTGTGGGGGCCTCCGAAGTGCGGCAAGAGCTTCTGGGTTTACGACCTGGTGATGCACGCCGCGCTCGATTGGGAATACCGCGGGCGGCGGACACAGCACGGCACCGTCGTCTACATTGCGTGCGAGGGCGAGCGCGGGCTTGGTGCGCGCACCGAGGCTTTCCGACAAGCGCGGCTCACCGATGGGGCGGACCCGCCATTCTGGCTGCTGACAACCCGGCTGGATCTCGTCGCCGATGTCGACGAATTGACGGCCGATGTCACAGCCGCGATCGGCACCAACACTTGCGCCGCCATCGTCATCGATACCCTCAACCGCTCGATCGCCGGCAGCGAGAGCCGGGACGATGACATGTCCGCCTATGTGAAGGCGGCCGACAAGCTGCGCGAGGCGTTCCGTGCCGCCGTCGTCATCATCCACCATTGCGGCATCAATGGCGAGCGACCGCGCGGCCATACGTCCCTGACAGGCGCGGCGGACGCACAGATCGCAGTCAAGCGCGATGCCGCGGGTCAGGTCATCGCCACCGTCGAGTTTATGAAGGACGGCGCCGAGGGTGACGTCATCGCCAGCCGGCTCGCTGTAGTTGATGTCGGCGTCGACGAGGACGGCGAGGCGATTTCATCCTGCGTTGTCGAGCCAGCCGAGGCGCCGAGCGCGAACGCCAAGGCCGCTCGCCTATCGCCAGCACAAGGCCGCGCGCTGCAATTGCTCGCCGACGCGATCGACACGGCTGGCGAGACGCCGCCGGCATCGAACCACATTCCGCCCTCGACCCGCTGTGTTAGCGAGGATTTGTGGCGCGAATACTGCTACCGCGGCGCCATATCGTCAGGCGATCAGCACGCGAAGCGCATGGCATTCAAGCGCGCGGCCGAAGCGCTGGTTGCCGCCGGCAGGGTCGGGAAATGGGAGCCTGTCGTTTGGCTCATCTGAACACCCGCACAACCCGCACAACACCCGCACATGTTCGCTTCTGTGCGGCCGGCGCATTCGGCAGGACACCCGCACAGAACAGCACACCCCTCTTAAGAGGGTGTGCGTTGTGCGGTCTGTCGAGCACCCCAGGTTTCCACAATCTTAGGTTCTTCCCAGCATGGGAGCCTATACGGATCGCGCTGCGTGTGTGTGTCGCCGACTGTTTGACGGATTTGATGTGTTGAATAGCCGCTGCGTGGAGATAATAACCCGGTGGGTGGCATGAGCGAGATCATCGCGAAAATTGACTACGCCAAACGGCGCGGCGTGACGGCGAGCGCGGTGACCAATTGGATCAAACGCGGGAAGCTCACGCCGCCGGCGCTGACCGAGGACGGCCGCATTTTGGTCGCTGTCGCCGACCGTCAGCTCGGCATCAACCTCGATGTCGCAAAGGCCGAGGGGGCGCGTGCGCTAAACGCGGTGCGTCGCCGGCGAGCCGCGAAGGGCGACGGCGCGTTGACGCTGCGCGAGCAAATCCTGACCATCGATCTCGAATTGAGGCGCCGGAAGCTCTCGGCAGAGCGCGGGGTCTATGTCCGGGCCGATGGGGTTGCCGCGGAGTGGACCCGGCAGCTTTCCGCGATCTTTGTGGCACTCGACGCCTGGGTTCAGCAACTGCCGGTCGAGCTCGGCATCGGGGCGCAGGATGCGTTGCTGATCAAGGCGAGCTGGCGACGGTTTCGCCAGCGCGAGTCCGACGCGACGCAGGCCGAAGCCGCGGCGCTGCCGACGTTTGATCTCTGACAATACCTGAGAGGAGCGAAAATCATGCGCGGCGCAGAAATCGTCAACAGGATTAGTTTGGAGGGTGGCCAGACGGTCATCGCCCAGCTCGGCGAGATGGGCGCGACCGGCCGCGCGGCGATGGCGTCGTTGCAGACCGGCGCGGCGGGCCTCAATTCCGGGTTGGCGCGCGTGTCGGAAGGCGCGGCGAAGATCGGAATGCTGGGTGCCGTGCTTCGTCCGGTCGTCACCCTCTTCGACGAATTCGCCCGCGGCCAGCGCGGCCAGATGGCATCGACGCTCGGCTCGACGGTCGAGCGCATGGGCGAGGGCCTGCCGGGCCTCGCGCTCGGGCTTGCGGCGCTCGGCGGCGCGTTCTTCGCCTTGTCGATGAAGGCAGCGGAGGCGACGCATACCCTCGAAGACCAGGCCGCCGCGCTCGGCATGGATGTCAACCAATTCCAGGCGTTGCGGCTCGTGGCTGGCGAGGCTGGCGTCGCACAAGAGCGCCTCGTGGGCTTCCTCGAACGCTTCAGCGCGGCGACCGGGCAGGCGCAGGCGCGGACGCAGGAATTCGGGATCGCGCAGCGCCACGCGGCCGATGAAGCTGCCAATGCGCGCACCGAGATGTCGATCGCGACCGATCAGGCGAGGCTTGCCGACGAGCGCTTTGCCGACGCTCAGCGCCAGAGCGTCTTTTCGATCCGCAGCGCCGATAACGCGTCGCTCAACGCGGCCCGCAGTTTAGAAAGGCTCCAAGAGCAATATCGGACGGCTCCCACCGACGACCTGAGGGTTCGCCTCAACGAAGCGGCCGATGCCTCGGCGCAGGCGGACGAGCGCGCAAAGGAAGCGCGGCGGCGCAGGGACGAAGCCGACGAAGAGCATGATGTTCAGAGTGCGCTGCGCAACCAGCGTCTTGAGGAGCAGCGACAGCAGGCCGAAGACGCGGCGGCGGCGAAGCGCAATCAGGTGCAAGAGCAAGCCGACGCCATGCTCAACAGGGCGGCCGGCATGGGTGCGGATAAAACCACGCAGCTTGCGGCCTTCGCGGATATGTGGAAGGAGCTTGGCAGCCAAGAGGAAAAGGCCGCGATCGGGCAAGCGGCATTCGGGCGCGGCTGGGTCGAGATGGCCCCGCTGCTCCAGCAGGGCGGGCAAGCCCTTATCGCGGCGATGGCCGTCGCGAAGCAATACACGATACCGCTCCTCGAACCCGAAAAGAAAATGGCCGCAGCCTTCGTCGAAGGCTTCGCCCGGATGAAGAGCATCATCGAGGCCAATGTGCGTGTGATTGGCGACACGCTGGGCCAGATGTTCGTGCCGGCGATGAACCGGATCGCCGACTTCTTCAAAAACAACCACGACGCGATCACCGCATGGGCCACCGCGGCTGTCCGCAACGTCGTCGATTTCGGCCATGCGATCGGCGAGTTCCTGTTGCCACCGCTGCAGCTCGTCAGCGAAGTGGTGCAAACGGTCGGGTCATTCCTCAGCGGGATTGCCTCGGGGCTGAACTCGATATTCGGCGGCAACCTCAGCGGCGGCAGCATCCTCGGCTTCGTGGTCGGGCTGCGGCTCCTCGCGGTGACATTGCGGGTTGCTGCGACGGCTGCGGCGGCGCTGCGCGTGGCGCTTCTCGCCTTCGACTTCGGCGGCGTCATGGCGGTCATCGGAGCGCTCGGCGCCGGGTTCGGGGCATTGGCGGGCTGGATACGGGGCGCGACGGTCGCGATGTTCGCCTTCGATGCCGCCGGCGCGCTGCCCCTCGGCGCGCTCGCGCTGATCGTCGCCGCGCTGGCATCGCTCGGCATAGGCATCTATCTCGCAATCACGCATTGGGACCAGTTGAAAGCGAACCTCCAAGCCTTCGCCGGCTGGCTCCTCGGCGGCTTCCTCAAGGCCTGGGATTACATCGCCTCCTACATCTCGGGCGTCTTCAAAGACGCCGTGAAGTGGGTCGAAGACTTCATCAACAAGGTCGAGGCAGCCATCAAGAAGGTCGGCAGCCTCCTCAGCGCGTCGTCCGGCGCTCCCGGTGGCGACCTCGGCGGCGCGGCCACGCCGTTCGCGCGCGGCGGCCACGTCGGCGGCCACGGCCACGGCGACACGGTGCCGGCGATGCTGACGCCGGGCGAATTCGTCGTGCGGCAGCCGGCGGTTGCCCACTACGGCGCGCAGGTCTTCCACGCGATCAACAACATGCGCGCGAATATCCAGGGCTTCTCGCTCGGCGGCATGGTCGGCGGCTTCAACGATTGGTCAGCGTCACTCGCCCCCGGGCCGGTGCTGTCGTTCGCCGCGGGCGGCATCGTGCCGGCGATCAGCGGCGGCGGTGGCGGCCGGACGATCAATATTCACATCAACGGCGAGACGATCGGCCCGCTCCACACAAGCGACGACAGAGTGGTCGAGGCGGCAGAGCGCGCGTCAAGCCGCAGCCAGATCCGCTCGGCCGGGCGCATGCCATCGTGGTTTACCCCGGTCGGCTGAGGGGGGAGCGCGCATGGAAGACAACATCATCGACCTGCGGGCGCGGCGCCGCAATCCAACAACGAGCGAGATGGCCTTCGATCGGCTGCTCACGGCCGTCATGGATTGTGAAGACCAGGTCGAGGCCGGACTGCATTTCTGCGCCGCCTTCGCCGGCTTTCTCGGCGGCCGTGGCGTCGAGCTTGATACGATCCTCGCCCGCGTCCGCGCCTGCCACGCTACGAAGCTGGCAGAGTGGGAACGTGAGCGATGACACGATCCGGGTCGACGTTCGGGTGATCGGCGTCGAACGGGTCGCCGGCGCCGGCCGGCTGCTCGCGCTGGCCGATGTCGAAATCGCGGTCGACGGCCTGGTCATCCTGCTACATGGCGTGCGAATCGAGCGCGCGGCGGCCGGCGTCTTGCAGATCGGCGCGCCAGCATTCCGGCATCGCGGAGAGAGCTTCCCGGCGATCGATCTGCCGCCGGAGCTGTCGAGCGCCATCGCCGACACGGTGATCGATCAGTTCCGCCGCCTGTCCGTGCCGCTGGGGTTGATCGGCCGCGGCGGCTAGGGGAATATCAACCGTCATGGCCGCCGAGTTCGACCCATCCGACTATCCAGATCGACATTTATACCTCGGGTATAAATGCCCCCGCCGCCCGCGGCAAGGACGCGCTCGGCCGGACGAAGAGATACCCTCAGCGAATGGGCGATGCCGCCGGATGGTAGCGCGCCGGTGCGGGTCTTCAACACCGCTGAGGCCGCGCTCGCCTTCCTGGCGTGCTTGCCGCCGGCTCCGGCGGGCGCCCATGCGGCTGTTCGGCCTCGGAGGCTACCCGTGCACCCGGAGCGGCAAACTCGCGTCCTGAGGCTTCCCTGAAGGCGCTTGCGCCGCCCGCCCGATCGGCGCAATGATGGCGGCGGCGCTAGAAACGCCTACTTGCCCGGACCCCGCCCCGGAACATTGGCGGCTTTGTTATGCCCGGCTCTCGGGCTGTTTTATGCCGGGAGCGGGTGGATAGAAGACCCGCGAGGGGAAGAAACCCGGCCGTGCAAGCGGCTTTCTAGCTCCCGGCACCAGCCCGCCCGCTGGCATCGGCCCTACGGGGCCAGGGAGCCAGGACTATGACCACCGAGAAAGACAACAGCCTGCACGATAAACACGCCGCCGCGCTCGACGAAGCGGCAGCCCTTCGCGCGCTGCATAAATACCGGGCCGCTCGACAGCGCGCTCTCGACCACGGCGCCGAGCTTGGAGTGTCGCACCCCGAGCCGCCGGATTACGACACCATCGGCGGCCGGTACTACGGTATCATGGCGGAATGGCTCAACGAGTCGATCAGTAACAGCACCGCCGCGTTGAGCGCGACCAATCTATTGGCGGATATCGCCGCCGCCCGTCAGCTCGACGATGCCCTCGATGAAGGCACCGGCCCGGCTTCATCCGAAGAGGATCACGCCGATATGCTTCGGCTGATCGCTCGTTTGCACGAGTATGTCAACCAGCTCACCTTCAAGGACTACGCCAAAACGATCCGCCGCGAGGCGCTGCCGGAGCCCGACAGGGCCGCTGTTCTCGACCTGCTGCGCGCGACGGTCGACCGCCTGCAGGCCGAGGGAGGCATCGCATGAACGCCGCATTGCGCAAGCGCGTCGCGGCCATCGTCGCCAAGGCTGCCGAACCTCTACCGGCTGGCGATCCTGGCATCTTAGAGGCGATGCGGCGGCTAGCGGCGATCGAGTCGCTTCACCGCGACAACGATCTGAGGGGCGATGTCGAGAAGGAGGTCGGCGCCCAGCTCGACCC
>DATLTH010000160.1:0-2929 GCA_035533695.1 Allostellaceae bacterium
CCGAAAGATCAGCGGCAGGGTGGCCGCCGACACCAGCAGCCCGAGCACGATCACCGGCTTGCGCCCCAACCGGTCGGACAGGTTCCCGGCAAACGGCTTCGCCAACACCGCGATCGCAAGCTGTAAGGCGAGAACCACCGCGATTTCCGCGTCGTCGAGGCCGGCGGTCTTGGCATAAAGCGGCAGGAACCCCAGAAAGGCTCCGAAGCCGAGATAGAGGGTCGCTTCGGCCGCGGCAGCGGTCAGCACCGCCGGAGTCGTCACCACGTCGCGCAGCCCGTCCCGCATCTCGGCCGCCTGCGCTGCCAGGGAACGCTCGGCCGGGGCCGCCTTCGCCTCTGTCTCCGGCACGAGCAGCGCCAGCCCCAGCGCGAGCACCCCAAGCAGACCGACCACCAGATAGCTCGCCGCAAAACTCGCCGTTGCGTAGAGGATGATGCCGCCGATCAACGGCCCGGCTGTCGCTCCCAGATCATTGGCCGACGAGAACCAGCCGAGGCGAGCGCCCCGCCCGACATCGCCAAGGCCCGCCACATAGGCGGACGCGACCGGCGAGAAAATCGCCGTCGCAAAGCCGTGCACGAAACGCAGCAGCAACAGCGTGCCGGCACTTTCCACCCAGGGATAGAGAAAGGGCGGCACCGCAAAGAACACCGCCCCCAACAGCATCACCTGGCGGCGCCCCAAAATATCGGATAATGCGCCGGACGGCAGTTTGAAGAGCACCCCGGTCACGGTCGATGCGGCAACAATCATGCCGATCAGCTCCGGGGCGGCACCAAGGCTTTCGGCGAACCGCGGGAGCACCGGGCTGCGTGCCATCTGATAGGACAGCCGGCCGAGAAGGCTCGCCGTCACGATGGCTAGAAACGGGTTCATTGCTATTCTTCGGGGTCCAGGTCGGGGCGATGCACCCAGCGTCCCTCCGCCGTCTTGACCGGCAGGGTTCCGGTCGGCAGCTCCGGCGTTGCATTGGGCGCGTCGAAATCGACGGCCGGCATGCGGGCATCGAAGCCGCGGTTCTTGTGCGTCACCGTCATCGACAGCGCGACGGCGATTTCCGCCTGAATGAGGCCGAGCTTGCGCGCGGCCACGGCGATGCGCGTCTGGCAGCGCGTATCGACGCTATAGAGGCTTGCCGCCTTGGCCGCCGAACCGACCGCGATCCCCAGGTCGATGTCGCGGAGGTTGCATTGCGGCCCTTTGAACTCGAAGGCCTCGCTGTCAGTGCGGCGCTGTCGGGTCGCTTCGACGAACTCGGCGCAGGTCGCATACCCGCAGGCGCCGCAATCGTAGATCGGCGGATACCAATCCCTCAGCCCGATGAACAAGACGCCGTCAAGCCGCTCGGCGAGCGCCGCATCGCGCCACCAGATCTCCTGCCGCCGCTCGCGCCCGCGCTGCCGCATCCAGCCGGCGAGACGCAGCAGCGTTTCGTGCTCATCGACAAACACAGTTTCGATGAAGAGGGGCTTGCCGCGCAAAAAGAGTTGACCGCCCGATTTCGGCGCGGTGACGGCCGCGGCCGCGCACAGCCGGGCGACGCTCCGGATGAGATCGCCTTTTGCCTCGTCGATTGAATTGAACATCGTTCGCCTTCCTTTGCATCGTCATCCGAATGCCGGGCGGCATCTGGGCTTGGCACGTCGATGCAGAGGATGGCGACCGTCCGGGGCCCGCAAGCGCGGGCGCCCCAAAGCTTACCCGGAAGAGCTGCTTGCGAAATGCGCACGCCGGTCACCTTCTCGCTGCTTGCGACAAGCCCCGGCAGCGCTTGGACGGGTGACCGTCTTGAGGGCGGGGTGGCTGCGAACCCCACGGCGTGACAATACCAACTCAGCCCTTGGATGCAATCACAACTGCCGCAGCCGCACTGTCCACCCGAAGCCAGCCGATGACGCTATGGGGTGTGACAACGGCGGGAAGCCGCCGCTCCCGTCCTCAGCGTAAAAAGACGGTCGCGTCGCGGCACCTGAACCCAAGATTCCGCTGCGCCGCGGCTCAGCGCGGGACACCGGATTGATCTCATCGGCTCTGCCGGACCGATTTATCGGCACTGCGTAATGACTGCTCTAGGGCCGGTCGAACCCCGTGGTTCCGTCGTGGCCCCGTGAATGGCGGGAATCGGCGCTACCTCGCCGTTGCCATAGCGTCGGCGAAGGACCGCTCACCCGCCCCATACCCGAAATCCAGCCCGAGGTACCATGCCAGGCAGGCCCAGGCCGACGCCTCGGAATCGCGGAAGAGCCCCGCTACGCTGATTGCATGAACAATGACGAGAGAAGCGCGACGACCGGTGACCGGCAACCGGAGCGAACGCCGACGGTGGCGCGATGCCTGGCCGACGGCACGCTGATCGAACTTCTGTATCGCGCCGACGAGGGCAAAACCGCATTCGCCGTCTGGCGTGCGGGAACATGGACCATCGAGCAGGAAGTCGATATCGCCGGCGGCGAGCGGCTGGTGCCGTTCTCGCCGCACAACAACGTGATCAGGAACGAGGTCGTCGTCCTGCCCTCGGAGCCGGCGGAATATGGCTCGAAGCCCGCGCTGCTTGCCGAGATCCGCCGCTTCCTGCACCGCTATCTCGACGTGACGCCCGCCTTCGAGGACATCGCCGCCCACTATGCGCTCTTCACCTGGGTGTACGACGCCTTCAGCGAGGTGCCCTACATCCGCTTTCAGGGCGATTTCGGCACCGGCAAGACGCGGGCGCTGCTCGTGCTCGGCTCGATCTGCTGCCGCGCCTTCTTCGCGAGCGGCGCCTCCACCGTGTCGCCGATCTTCCATATCCTCAATGCGTTCCGCGGCACGCTGATCCTCGACGAGGCGGATTTCCGGTTCAGTGACGAAAATGCGGAAATCGTCAAGATCCTCAACAACGGCAACGTGAACGGGATGCCGGTCCTGCGCACGATGCAGAACCGGC
>DATLTH010000161.1:0-2346 GCA_035533695.1 Allostellaceae bacterium
ATCAACCGTCAGCAGCCGGTCGTTGCCGTCACAGGCGACATAGCCGACCCCGCCGCCCGGCGCGATCGCAAGGCCGTGCGGGTGCCGCGCGCCGGGCAGCGGATAGCGGCCGAGCAGATGGGCCGAAGCCGGATCGATCACGGCGAGTTCGTCGCGCGACTGCAAGGGCGCATAGACCCTGCGCGTTGTCGCGTCGTATTGCACGTTGCCGACTGCGCCCCCCGGCCGGATGCGGGCGAGAACCCGGTTCTTGTCTGCATCGATGACGGTGATGGCCGAGCCCAGTTCGTCGGAGACGAAAATCCGGCGGTCCTTCGGATCGTAGGCGATGCCGTCCGGGAAAACGCCGCCCGGCAAGCGCGCGATCTCGCGCAGCGTCGCCGTGTCGACCACGGCGATGGCGCCGCGGCCGCGAGAAAGCCCGACCATGCCGAGGGCCTGTGACAGTGAGGGGAGCAGCCCGGCGCCGGGTACGCTGGCGTAGACCTTGTGAAGCTCAGGTACGACGAGCACGCCGGTCACCTTGGGAAAGCCGGCGAGGCGGGCGACCAGCCGGTTTGCTGCGATATCGAAGACGAGCAGCTTCCCGGCGCCCATCTCGGTGATGTAGATCCGGCGCGGGGCCGGATCGATGCTCTCATAGTCGGTCCGGCTCGTCGCGGCGCCGAGCGGAAAATCGCCGACGAGGTTAAAACGGCCCCCGAAGGCCGGCGGGGTGGCTGCGCTCGCGGCTGCCGCAGCGGAGGCGGCACCGAGCACCAGAACCACCAATACCGGCCAATACCAAGCATACCTCCTCATGAGCGAGCACTCCTTGATAGCACGAAAAAGGCGAGTGCGACCGTCGCCGTCGCGGCGGCCACGATGTCGAAGGTCGGCCGGTAACCGAGGCTGCCGATCAGCGCGCCGGCGAGGATTGGCCCTGCCGCTTCGCCGATGTCCCAGATCGTGCCGAAGACGCCCATCGCCGCCCCGAGCCGTCGCGCCGCGACGAGATCGGCGAGGAAAGCATTGGTGGCGGGGGTTACCGCGGCCACGCCGAGGCCGAGCACCGGCACCGCCGCCAGAAGGCTCGCGAAAGTCTCGGCGCGAAAAATGAGCGGCAGCGCGGCGGCGCAGAAGAGCAGCCCGATGACGATGACCGGATTTCGCCCGGCCCGGTCAGAGATCCTGCCGGCGAGCGGCTTTGCCAGGACCGAGACCGAGAGTTCGAGGGCGAGGACCAGGGCGATCTGGGCATCGTCGAGGCCGACCGTTCTGGCATAGAGCGGCAGAAAGCCAAGAAACGCGCCGAAGCCGATATACATCGCCGCTTCGACGCCGGCGGCGACGAAAACCGCCGGGGTCTTCGCCACTTCGCCGAGGCCGGCCCGGAATTGGGCGGCATGCCCTCTTGGCGCCCCGGCGGTCGCCGAGCCCTCGGCCTCCACATCCGGCACGCGGAGCACGAGGAGGAGCGCCGCCGCGCCGAGCACGCCGCTCAGAAGATAGGCGTCGGGAAAGCTCGCCGTCGCGTAGAGAACCAGGCCGCCGATCAGCGGGCCGGCGGTGGCTCCGACATCGTTCGCCGACGAAAACCAGCCGAGACGCGCGCCGCGTCCCTCTTCGCCGAGGCTCGCGACATAGGCCGAGGCGACGGGAGAGAAGATCGCGGTCGCGAAGCCGTGCACGAAGCGCAATACGAGGAGCGCCGCGGCATCCCCGACGAAGGGATAGAAAAACGGCGGCACTGCGAAAAAGACGGCGCCGAGCAGCATCAGGCGGCGCCGCCCGAGGAGGTCGGAGAGCGTGCCCGCCGGCAGCTTGAAGAGGACACCCGTGATGGTCGAGGCCGCGACGATGAGCCCGATCAGCTCGGGCGCGGCGCCGAGGCTCTCGGCAAAGCGCGGCAGGACCGGGCTGCGCGCCATCTGATAGGAGAGCCGCCCGGCGAGGCTCGCCATGAGGATGGCGAGAAATGGATTCACGCCTATTCCTCGGGCGGGAGGTCGGGGCGGTGCGCCCAGCGTCCCTCTGGCGTCTTGACGGGTGCAGTTCCGGTGGGCGCCATGGGCGTCTCGGCCGCATCGAAATCAGCCGCCGGCATGCGCGCGTCGAAGCCCGGATTCTTGTGCGTCACGCTCATCGACAGCGCCACCGCGACCTCCGACCGGATGAGGCCGAGCTTGCGAGCGGCGACGGCGATCCTGGTCTGGCAGCGGGTATCAACGTTGTAGAGGCTCGCTGCCTTGGCCGCCGAGCCAACGGCGATGCCGAGATCGATGTCGCGCAAATTGCAGCGCGGCCCTCTGAACTCGAATTCGTCGCTGGCGTCGCGGCGCTCGCGCGTCGCCTCGACAAATTCGG
>DATLTH010000162.1:0-3235 GCA_035533695.1 Allostellaceae bacterium
TTGAGGTTGAGCGGCACCCGGACTTCCAGCTCGGTCAGGCGAAACAGCTGCTCCATCAGCACGTCGGCATCGACATTGCGGTTCTTCGGCTCGATGACGAGCCGCACCGCCTCGGTCGATTCGTCGCGGATATCGGCGAGCAGCGGCAGTTTCTTTTCTTCAAGCAACCCGGCGATCTTTTCGATCAGGCGGCTTTTCGGGACCTGATAGGGGATCTCGGTGACGACGATCTGGTAGAGGCCGTGGCTTTGCGGCTCCTTCTCCCAGCGCGCGCGCAGGCGGAAGCTGCCGCGCCCGGAAGCGTAGGCCTCGGCGATATTTTCGGGCGGCTCGACCAGAACGCCGCCGGTCGGGAAATCGGGGCCGCAGACATGGGCCACGAGCGCGCTCACGGCGCAGGCCGGCTCGTCGATCAGGTGCAACAGCGCGGCGCAGAGTTCGCCGACATTGTGCGGCGGGATGCTGGTCGCCATGCCGACGGCGATGCCGGCGGAACCGTTGGCGAGCAGGTTCGGAAACCGCGCCGACAGGACCACCGGCTCGTGGTCCTCGCCGTCATAGGTCGCGCGGAAATCGACGGCGTCCGCGTCGAGCCCGTCGAGCATCGCCTGGGCGACCGCCGACAGCCGGCTTTCGGTGTAGCGCATCGCCGCGGCGTTATCGCCGTCGATATTGCCGAAATTGCCCTGGCCGTCGACCAGCGGGTAGCGCTGCGAAAAATCCTGCGCGAGGCGGACAAGCGCCTCGTAGACCGCGATCTCGCCATGCGGATGGAACTTGCCGATCACATCGCCGACGACGCGGGCGCATTTCTTGTAGCCGGAGCCGGGATTGAGGTTCAATTCGTGCATCGCGTGCAGGATGCGGCGGTGCACCGGCTTCAGCCCGTCGCGCACATCAGGCAATGAGCGCGCCATGATCGTCGACAGCGCGTAGGACAGATAGCGCTCGCCGAGCGCGCCGGCGAAATCGACGTCGCGGATCTCGCCCGCCAGGGCGGTGTCGGCCATCCTACCAGACCTCGTTGCTATGGACGCTCGATGATACCAGCAGTTGCGCTCTGCCGCATACGCTCCAACAGCCGCTCGCGCGCCTCCGGGAGACTGCCGCCCTGCGGCGTCAGCAGGTGGTGCAGCAGGAAATGCCGGGTCAGGACGAGGCCGGCGACAATGTCGGCCGGGCCGGCTTCCGTCTCGCGCCATAAAAAAGCCGGCAGCGGCAACAGCTTGTCATGGTAGGGCCGGCCGGCGTCGCGCGACACGGCGCGGCCCGAGCGCGGCGAGACATAGGCGAGATCGCCGGTCATACCGGTCGCCGCGCAGCATCTCAGATCGAGGCCAAAGCCAAGCCCGGCCAAGAGGTCGCACTCCCAGGCGACATAGGCCGATGCCCAGAAGCTCGCCGAATCGAGCGCACCGAGCAATGCCGCGAACGACGCATAAAGGTCGGGATGCGGCTCGCGTTCGGGCAAGGAAGCCAGCAGCAGGGCGGTTGCCGCGGTCAGCGCGGCGAGACGGCCCGGATCGTCGATGAGGCGAGCGGCATGCGCGTCCACGAGTTCGCAATCGAGAGAACCGAGATGCTCGGGCAAACGGCCGCGCCAAAGCGCCGCGACCGCATTCCCCGGCTGCAACAAGGCGCGGCGGCGCGGCGACTGGCCGCCGCGCACCAGCCCGGCGTGGCGGCCGTGCTCATGCGTCAGCAGTTCGACGATCAGCGACGATTCGCCGTGCCGCCGCGTCGCCAGCACAAAACCCGTGTCGCGCCATTCCATCCCGCTGCCCGTTTGGCCGCCCGCCCTCGCTCACTCGTCATGGCCGGGCGTGACCCGGCCATCCCCCAGAGGCCATTGAGAGCCGCCGTTGGGACCCGCGGGTCAAGCCCGCGGGTGACGGGTGGGGGAGATGCCGTCTGTCACGGTCAGACATTGTAGTCGAGGCCGAGGGCGGCGTAGCGCTCGGGATCTTCGATCCAGTTGTCGCGCACCTTGACGAACAGGAAGAGGTGAACGCGGCGGTCGAGCATGCGCTCGAGTTCGGCGCGGGCGCGGGCGCCGATCGATTTGATGCGCGCTCCCTTGTCGCCGAGCGCGATCGCGCGCTGCCCGGGCCGGCGGACGTAGATGACCTGGTCGATGCGCACGCTGCCGTCCCTGCGCTCCTCCCAGCTCTCGGTCTCGACCGCGGCCATATAAGGCAATTCGTCGTGCAGTTGCAGGAACACCTGCTCGCGGGTGACCTCGGCGGCCAGCCACCGCTCGGGCGCATCCGACAACTGGTCCTCGGGAAACAGCCACGGCCCCGGCGGCATGACCGAGGCGAGGTGCCGCTTCAAATCCTCGACCCCGTCGCCGGACAAGCCCGAGATCATGAAAACCTCGTCGAACGGGCCGGCGCGGTAGAGGGTGTCGGCGATTGCGAGCAATTTGTCGCGTCGGACCAGATCGATCTTGTTCAGCGCGAGGATCGCGCGGCGCCCGCCGGCCGCCAACCGCTCGATGATGGCTCTGGTGTCGGGCGCGCCCGGATGCGCCGCATCGACCAGCAATACGACCCGGTCGGCATCGGCCGCGCCGGCCCAGGCGGCGGCGACCATCGCGCGGTCGAGCCGGCGGCGCGGCTCGAACATGCCGGGAGTATCGACAAAGATCAGCTGCGCCATGCCGACGATGGCGATGCCGAGGAGGCGGCTGCGCGTCGTCTGCACCTTCGGCGTGACGATCGCCAGTTTGTGGCCAACCAATTGGTTCAACAGCGTCGACTTGCCGGCGTTCGGCACGCCGATCAGCGCGACATAGCCGCAGAGCGTGGCCGCCTCACTCGCCTCGGTCGCGGGTGGCGGGTTATCGGGCAATGTCTGCTTCGTCTTTTTCGGCATGGGAGTTACTTGTGCTGTCCAGCCGGCCCAGCAATGCCGCCGCGGCAGCGGTCTCGGCGGCACGCTTCGAGGAGGCCACCGCGCTCGCCTCGCCGAGTTGGGCGACGCGCACCGCGACGGTGAATTGCGGCATGTGATCGGGCCCGCTGGTCGCCATCACCTCGTAGGCCGGCAGCGGCAGTCCGCGCCCCTGCACCCATTCCTGCAGGCTGGTTTTCGGGTCGCGCGGCGGCCCCGCCATTTCGGCGATCAGCGGTTCCCAGAACCGCTCGACAAAGGCGAAGGAAGCGGCGAACCCGCCATCGAGATAGATCGCCGCGATCACCGCCTCCATGACGTCGGCGAGGATGCTCGGGTT
>DATLTH010000163.1:0-11178 GCA_035533695.1 Allostellaceae bacterium
GCGGCGAAGCGAGCCGCCTCGTCGAGGATCGCATCGGCCAGATCGGTCTCGACCAGCCCGTCAAGCGCCGCCACCGTGTCGATCGTAAAGCGCATCTCGGAGACCGGGGCGGCGTAGGGCATGGCAGAGCTCCTAAACTGCCGCTGTCCCGGCGTAGGCCGGGACCCACTTCTCAGCCGATCGAGCGGTGGGCGGGATGGATCCCGGCTTCCGCCGGGACAGCGGATATTTTTGGCGACAATAAACCTCACACATCGGCGTCATAGGGCGTTGCGGCTGCGTCGGCGGCGGAAAGGACCGTGTTTCAGGCATGGGTCGGGATGCGGCGGTTGGCTTCGGGGTCGTGCACCACGTTGATCGGATCGAGCCCCTCGATGCGTCGCAGTTGCTCGCGCAAGATGTGGCGCAGCATCGGCGGCGGCGTTTGTCGGCCATAGGCTGATTTCATCGTCTCGTCCGGTGCCGGTCCCCTCGGTGCGTGCTATGATGCCCCCAAACACATCGCGGAGGAACCGGTCATGGCAGCGAATGGAGAGCACTACAATGTCGGCGGCCTCCTGCTGGAGCGGCCGTTCAAGGTGCGCCGGCTCGGGCATTTCGGGTTCAACCTGACGAAGCTCGAAGAGGCCCGCCGGTTCTACGGCGACCTGTTGGGCTTCACGATCTCCGACAAGGCGGATTTCTCGCGCGCGCCCTGGTTTCCGAAGGACGCCGGGCTCGGCGACACGCACGGCTATTTCATGCGCTACGGCACCGACCACCACGCGATGGTGCTGTTCTCGAAGCCGGTGATGGACCAGCGCGCCGACCGCAAATTCGCCCCCGAGGTGACGATCAACCAGATCACCTGGCAGTGCGGCAGCCTCAAGGAGATCGGCGACGCGCACAGCTATTTCCAGGAACAGCAGGTGCGGGTCCAGCGCGTCGGCCGCGACATGCCGGGCTCCAACTGGCACGTCTATGTCTACGACCCGGACGGCCACACCAACGAGTTCTACTACGGCATCGAGCAGGTCGGCTGGAACCAGAATTCGAAGCCGCGCGCGATGTATTACCGCGGCTTCCAGGAGAAGCCGGAACTGCCGCAGATGTCGGAGGCCGCCGAAATTGCCGAGGCGCAGGGGAAGGGCATCGACATCTATTCCGGGCACCGCCCGGCCGCCCCTAACGGCGGCGCCAAGTACGACGTCGACGGTGTGTTGCTCGAGCGGCCGTTCAAGATCACCAAGATCGGCCCGGTGCGCCTCTTCGTCGAGGACATCGATCGCGCCGAAGCCTTCTATACGCGCCATCTCGGCCTCACGAAGAGCGAGGAGACGCATTACCGCGGGGCGCGCTGCGTGTTCCTGCGCTGCGGCGCCGAGCACCACTCGCTGGCGCTCTACCCGAAGGAGTTGCGCGGGGTCTTGGGCCTCAGCCCGCACACGACCTGCCTGTCGTTCGGCGTCGAACTGGCGAATTATGCGCAATTGCGCGAGGCGGTCGCGTTCCTGAAGTCGGCCGGCTGCAGCTTCGTCGACCTGCCGCCCGAGCTTTATCCCGGCATCGACTATGCGGCCTTCGCGATCGACCCCGACGGCCACTGCATCCAGCTTTATTACTACATGGAGCAGATCGGCTGGGACGGGCGGGTGCGCACCGCCGCCGAGCGCCGCCCGGTCGCCGCCCCGTGGCCCGAGGCGCTGGAACCCCTGAGCGACAGCTACGTCGACCAGGTCTTCCAGGGCCCCTTCGGCTGATACCATATAGCCAGAGGACCGAGCCTGGCGGACGGAGGATTGCGGCACATGGCGGAAATCAGTTTGGAGCTGATTGGGCGGCGCCTCGACGCGATCCAGACCGAGTTGCGCGAATCCAAGTTCGCGGTCGATGTCGATCGGCGCGATGCCGCCAGTTGGCGCACCAACCTCATCACCGAGGTCGCCGCCAGACTCGCAACCTTCGAGCTTCGCATCGACAACCGATTGGAGCAGATCGACAACCGATTGGAACAGATGGACAAAAAATTGGCGCGAATCGAGGATTTGCTTCAACAAGCGCTAAAGCGGTAATCCCAATATTATTGCTTTAGGCGCGCTTCGTTGATTGCTGAATCATAACGGTGATGGAGCTTTTCTACATGGCGGAACAAGACCTTCAAACCCGCATTCTCGTTGCTTTGGAGTCTCACCCAAAGGTCACCCATGCTGAAATGGCAGGCCGAGTTGTCGGTTAGCAATCAATCCCTGAGCCGGGAATTTGCCGCCTTTGTCGCCGGCCTCAAGTACGACGACCTGCCGGCGGCGGTCGTCGATCGCGCGAAGGGGGTGACCTTGCAGGCGCTGTCGTCGGCCCTCGTCGCGCGCGACATGCCGGCGACCCGCCAGGCGCTCGCCTTGATGCAGGACGAGGAGGCGGGCGGCGGCGGGGCGGCGACGGCGCTGTGCAGCGGCGCCAAATTAACCAAGGCCGGCGCCGCCTTCGTCAACGCCGAGACGATCTTTGCCGGCGGCAAGTGGGATACGTTCCGCATGCTGACCCACCCCGGCACCGCGATATTGCCCGCCGCGTTTGCCGCGGCGGAGGTGGCGGGCGCCGACGGCAAAACCTTCCTGACCGCCGTAGCGGCCGCCTACGAGGTCATGGAGCGGATGGCGTCGGAATGGATCCCGACCGTGATGTCGCGCGGCTTTCATGCCGGGCCGGTGTTCGGCATCTTCGGCGCCGCGGTGGCGGCGGCCCGGATGGAGGGGTTCGACGCCCAGAAGGTGCACGACGCGATCGCGCAATGCGTCAATCTCGCGTCCGGCAACCTCGAAGGCATCAGGAGCGGCGGCCGCTCGTTGCGCGAGGGCGGCGCGGTCCGCAACGCGCTTCTGGCGGTTGCTCTGGCGCGGCACGGCACGCCGGGCGGCGAAACCGTGCTCGAAGGCGAAGCCGGCTTCTACCATTCCTACGCCGGCAGCAATCGCGGCGACCTGCGCTACAGTTTTACCGGCGACAACCATGCCGACCTCACGAAGATCACCGAGGGGCTCGGCCGCGAGTGGATGTTCCTCGAAACGCTCTACCGCATCTATTCGACCGCCGGCTACAACATCGCCCATGTCGATGTGACGGCGCGGCTTGTCGCGGAGCACAACATCACCTACGACCAGATCGACCGTATCGAGGCGGTGGTCAACTGGATGGAGACCGAATACCCGAGCCCGCTCTTCCCGATTGCCAGCCGTGGCGTCGAGGCCGGCCCGAGCGTCGGCAGCACCCCGTATTTCACCGCCTACGGCGCGGTTGCGCGCGGCTACCCGATGTTGCGCGGCGGCACGCCGGGACCCGGCGAGACCGACCCGCCCGAGGTGCTCGATCTGATGCGCCGCGTGAGGTTGATCCCGACGGTAGGGCGAACCCTGTTCGGCCCCCGCATCACCGTGTTCCTCAAGGATGGCCGCTCGGTCACCCGCGAAGGCACCGGGCGCGAATTCATCTGGGACTTCGAGGAGGAGGCGCGCCGCATCCGCCCGGTCGCCGCGGGCCTTGCGATCGGCGAGGCGCAGTACGACCGCCTGATCGATGCCTGCCGCCATCTCGACACGCTCGACCGCGCCGCCGACACGCTGATCGCCCTGACGCTCCCGGGTTGATTCCAATTGCCGAGGCAAACCATTAGGATGGTTTGCCCGCTCGGTCGCCAATTGACGGGCAAAGGTAGCGCAGCCGCACCGCTCGGGCAGGGGAGGGGACGCTGTTCACGAAACTGAAGCTCGGCCAGACCATCTACTCGGTCGTGTTGCTGCTGGCGGTCGTGGCCGAATTGATCAGCTATGTCGGGGTCAACGGCATGCGGAGCTACAACCAGCAGCTCCGCCAGATGCGCCATGTCGCCAAGGCGGCCGTCCTCGGCGAGCAGGTCAACGGGCTGGTCCTCGCGGTGAGCATGGATGCGCGCAATCTGATCGCGGCGGGCAACCCCGCCGAGGCTGGGAAAATCGCTGCGGCGATCGAGAAAGCCCTGGGTCTTCTCAAGCAAAAGGCGGCGGATTGGGCCGCGATCAGCGAGGCGCAGGACCGTGCTGCAATGGACCGAGCTAAGGCGGGCATCGACGAGTTCGTCAAATCCAATGCCGAACTGGTGAGCCTGACGCGCGCCGGATCGCTGCCGCAGGCCCGCGCGCTCTATGACAGCGACCAGAGCCGCGCCAATCGAGATTCGCTGACGCAGATGATGGCGGCGCTGACCACGACGGACGGCGCCCATATCGGCGAACTCGCCGCGGCCACCGAACGGTTCTACAGTTCGCAACTGGTCCTGATGATCGCTCTCGGCGCGCTCGGCATCGCGCTCGCCGCGCTCGGCATCCTGATCGTCGCCAGCCGGATCACCCGCCCGATCTCGCGGTTGACCGAGCGGGTCAGCGAGAACATTCGCCGGGTGGCGATCGCGGCCACCCAGGCCAGCGCTGCGGTCAGCCAGGTCTCCGACGGCTCCAACGTGCAGCTTACCGCCTTGAAGCAATCGGGCGCCGCGCTCGGGCAGAGCACCGAGGCGATCGCCGACGTCGCGCGCTCGACCCAGATGGCCAGCGAGCAGGCGAAGGAGGCGGCCAATCTCGTCGCCGACGGCATCCGCCAGATGGATCGGATGGTCGATGTCGTCAACGTCATCTCCGAGAACAGCACCCAGATCAGCCAGATTGCCGGCGCGATTTCGCGCATTGCCAACCAGACCAACATGCTGGCCCTCAACGCTGCGATCGAGGCGGCGCGCGCCGGCGAGCACGGCAAGGGGTTTGCCGTCGTCGCCGAGGAGGTGCGCAAGCTGGCCGAGAATTCGGGGGGCCTCGCCCAGGAAATCACCAGCCTTGTGCAGCATGCCACCGAGGCCGCCGGCGGCGGCGTCACGATGGCCCGCGAGGTCAGCGACAACATGCACCAGATCGCCGCCGGCGTGCAGCAGAGCGACCGGCTGGTCGGTGCGATCGCGGCGGCGATGGAGGAGCAGCAGGCGACGGTCAGCGGCATCAACACCAACGTCGCCGAGCTGACCCGAATCGGCCAGTCGAACGCCACCGCGGCGGAGGAAATCACGGCGACGATGCTCGACCTCTCCAAGCTCGCCGAGCGCTCGCGCATGGATGTCGACGAATTCAAGGCGGTCGGCTTGTAGAGCGCGTTCGATTGTCGCTGCCCAAGCCGGCCATAATCCCGGATTTCCTTGAAGTTTGATGCCGGGCGCAGCGGGTTCGGCTATGCTGGCGCGGGCTGTACGCAAGGCCTGCGTTACAACGGTTCGGCAAGGGACGGTCGCTGGCATGGAGGAGTCGCTGCGCGATCTGCAATTGGCGATGGCTGCGTACCGCAAGCCGGTCGCCGAACCGCGCGAGTTGCGGGGCGAGGCGGCTGACGCGCGGCCTCTCGCCATGCGACGGCTGGCGCGCGATATCGAGCGGATTTCGGGGATCGAGATCACCGGGGTGATCGAGGCGAAACTCGCCCGGGTGCTGTCGTCGGTCGATGTCGGCGAACTCGAAAGCTGGATCAGCCGGCTGCACCTGCTGCCGGGCGGCGACCCGGAATGGTTGAGCCTGATCGAGGCCCTGACCGTTCACGAGACGTTTTTTCACCGCGACCGCTCGCAGCTTGAGCTGCTCGCGCAGATCCTGGCCGAAACCGTCCGCAGCGCCGCGCAAAACGGCCGCCACCAGCTGCGCCTGTGGTCGGCTGGCTGCGCCACCGGCGAAGAGGCCTATACCCTGGCGATCCTGGCGCTCGATGCGTTGCGCGACGCCGGGTTCGCCGACCGCGCCGCGGATGGCGGCATCGTCTGCCGAGCGCCGTGGCAGGTCGATGTCCTCGGCAGCGATATTTCGCGGCTGGTGCTGACCCAGGCGAAGGCGGCGGTCTATTCGACCGAGGGTCTCAGCGCGTTTCGCGGCCTGCCGCAGGAGCTTCAACGGTTCTTCCCGGTCCTGCCGAAAAGCGGCGAGACGGGCGAAGCGGAGTTGCGCGGCGTCCTGCCGAGCATCCGGCAGGTCGTCCGGTTTCGCCATCGCAACCTGGTGTCGGGGTTGCCGCCGGAGACCGGGTTCGATGTCGTGCTCTGCCGCAACGTCCTGATCTACCTGACGGCGGACGCCCGCCGGGCGGCGCAATCCCTGTTCAAGGAGGCGTTGCGGCCGGGCGGCTACCTGCTGCTCGGCCCGACCGACGCGCTCGCCGACCCGGCCGGCTACGAGGTTCGCTGGGGCAAGGGCGCGGTTGCCTATGCGTTGAGGCCGCGCAATGGCTGAGCGGGCGGGCCATGACACCGCGGCGGCGCGCGATGCCGGTGCCGCGGGTTGGATTGCGTTCACCCTCGCCGGCGAGCGCTTCGCATTGCCGATGGAGGCGGTCGAAGCGGTGGAGATGCCGCCACCCCTGGCACCGGTTCCGCATGCGGCGGCGGCCTTGCTGGGGGCGGGGAATTTTGCCGGCCGGATCATGCCGGTTGTCGACCTCGGCGGTCTGCTCGGCCGCCGCCAGGGCATGCGGGCGTACGACGGCGGCGGCGAAGTCGTGCGGCTGCGCACGCAAGGCGGCGGCGTCGGGTTGTGGATCGACCGGGTGGAGCGGCTGATCCCGGCCGCGCCGGGGATGGCGATGCCGGATGGGGTTGCGTTGCTCGATCCGGAGCGATTGCTGGCGGCGGCGCTGGAGCCGCCGGTCCTCGCGCAAGACGTATCGGCGCCGCTTGGCGACGTTGCCGAGCGGGTGCTGCCGGCGGCGGTTGCAGCAACGCCCGAATCGTTCATCCTCGTCGAAATCGCCGGAAGAGGGTGGCAATTGCCGCATCAGGGGGTTGTCGAGCTGGTCGAAGCGGTGCCGTGGACGCGCCTGCCGCGCGCCCCTGCCGGGTTCTGGGGGATCGGCCTGCTGCGGGAGACCGCATTGCCGATCTTGTCCCTGGCGGCCTTGCTGGGGTTGCCCGAGCAGGGCGACCCGGGCGGCTTCGCGGTGACCGAACTTTCCGGACATGGCGCGCTGCTGGCCGTCGACCGCATTGTCGGATTGCGGTTTCACCCGATGCCGGTCGATCGGTTGCCGGGCGAGCGGTTGCCGGGTGAGGCGGAGCCGAGCGCGCCCGTCGCCGAGAGCGCCGCAGCGATCGATCTCGCCTCGGTGATCCCCGAGGAGATGCGTCGCATCGTCCTCGGGTTTCCCCCGTTGGGGGACGCCAGATCGCGCGCTTTCACGCCGGCCGGCAAGGCCGCCGACTACCTGGTGTTTGCCATTGCCGGGCAGGATTTTGCCGTGCCCGTCGCCGGCGTCGATCGGGTTATCGATGCGCAACCCCTGGTCGCGCTGCCGCGGTCGGGCGCGGGCCAAGCGGCATCGCCGGTCGTCGGCGTCATCGAGCTGTCGGGTTTGATCGTCCCGGTGGCGGCGGTGGAGGCAAGGCTTGGGATCGCCCGCGACGATGGGTCGGCCGCCGGGTCCGCCGGCGCGAGCGTCCAGGTGATCCTGCGCGGTCCGGATGGGCTTGGCGCGATTGGCGTCGAGCGGATCAAGCAGGTGGTGAGGCTGCGCGCGGAAGACTTGATGCCCCTTCCGGCGGAACATGACCTGATCGAAGCTGTTGCGACCGCCGACGGAAAGCTGCTGGGAATCATTGCCGTCGAGCGCCTGTGGAGTTCGGGACGGAGTTCGGGATGGAGTTCGGGCTGATGGCCGACGGCATCGCCGCTACAATGCCCCGCACGCTGCGCGTCCTCGTCGTTGACGATCTCGGGTTCATGCGCATCGCGTTGCGCCAGATCATCGAGGCGGATGGCGATATGCGGGTCGTGGGCGAAGCCCGCAACGGCGAGGAGGCGGTTGCGTTGGCGCGCGAGCTGAAGCCCGATGTCGTGACGATGGACGTCGAGATGCCGATCATGGACGGGATCGAGGCGACGCGGCGCATTGTCGGCGATGTCGTCCCGAAACCGATCGTCATCATGGTCAGCAGCCATACCCAGGCGGGCGCCGCCGCGACCCTGAAGGCGCTCCAATCGGGCGCTGCGGATTTTGTCTCCAAGGAATCGGCCTTCGCCAAGACCGATCTGGGATATATCGATGCGGAACTGCGCGGCAAAATTCGGGTGTTGGCGCAGAGCTGGAACGAGGCTGCGGCGCCGCGGGTTGCCGATGCCCCGGCCCGCAGCAACGGCGGGGCGGCGGGCGGGCTTGCCCGGGGGCCGTGCATCCCGAGCGGGCTTGTCGACCTCGTCGCGATTGGCGTGTCGACCGGCGGACCGGCGACGCTCGGCTTGTTGTTGCGGGCGCTCGGAAAGATCTCCGCACCGGTCGTGATCGCCCAGCATATGCCGCAGTTCTTCACGGCCTGCTTTGCCGAATCGCTCGCTCGGGATACCGGTCTCGTGGTGCATGAAGGCGAGCACCGCGGGGCGCTCTTGCCGGGAGAGGTGACGATCGTGCCGGGCGCGCGGGATGCGGTCGTCGCCCCGCGCGTCGGAGGCGGGTTCGAGTTGCGCCTGACCCAGACCGGGGGCTCTCTGCATCCATCGGCCGATCTGCTGTTCGAGTCGGTGGCGATGGCGGCGCGACATCCTGTCGCCGTGATCCTGACCGGAATGGGAAATGACGGCACCCGCGGCGCCGGCCGGTTCGCGCAACGCAACCTGCCGGTCCTCGTGCAGCGGCCCGACAGCTGCGTTGTCGGCGGCATGCCGAGCGCCGCGATCGAGGCCGGCGTCGCCAGCGCGTCGCTCAGCCTCACCGAGATCGCCCGCAACCTCCGCGTCTGGGCTTCGGCGGGATTTCATCCGCGCAAAGCTGAATTGGCAGAGCCATGAGCAAGAAGCAGATCCTCGTCGTTGATGACTCGTTCATCATGCGCACGATCATCAAGGACATCGTCGACAGCGACCCCGACCTGGAGGTCGCCGGCTTTGCCGAAAACGGCAAAGTTGGACTGCAGCGCGTCCGCGAACTCAAACCCGACGCGATCCTGCTCGATCTCGAAATGCCCGAGATGTCGGGCATCGACATGCTGAAGCGGCTGGCCCTGCTCGGCAAGACGCGGGTGATCGTGGTGTCGTCGGTCGGCCAGATCGGGTCGCCCCAGGCGATCGAGGCGCGCCGTCTCGGCGCTGTCGATGTCATCGCCAAGCCCTCGGGCGCGATGAGCCTCGATCTCCAGGCCAAGAAGGGGCACGAGATAGTCCGGGCGTTGCGCCGGGCCTTGGCCCTCGATCCGACCGACGGCGATTGATCCGGACGGTCGCCGGAAGCCGACGATGGACAATTTCGCCGAGACGCTGTGGCACGAATTTGTCGTCGAGACCGAGGAGCATCTGCAGGCGGTTGAGCCGCTGCTGGCGGGCGCCCGGCCGCATCAGACCGCGCCGGCGGACATCGCCCAGCTGTTCCGGTCGTTCCATTCGATCAAGGGTCTCGCCCGGGCGATGGACATGCTTGGCATGGAGGGGGTGGCCCACCATGCCGAAAACCTGCTCGGACTCGTCCGCGACCGCCGCGCGGCGTTGACCCCGGCGGTGACCGATCTGCTGCTGCAATCGGTCGATGCGCTGAAGCGGATGCGCGATGTCGTCGCCGAAACCCGGCATGACGTTGCCCCCGACCCCGAGCTCGTGGCGCGGCTCGCGGCCACCTTTGCCGAGGCCGGGGGCGCCGGCGGGAACGCGCCGCCGACGGCTGCTTCCCCGGCCGCCGCCGACGGCGCCGCGCTGCACGACGACCCGGAAATGCTGGCGATCTTCGTCGAGATGGTAAAGGCGCGCGGGCCGGAATTGTGCGGCGCGCTCGGTGCCACCGGCGATGAGCGCGAGGTCGCCGTCGATGCCGCCGAGACCCTGACCCACGCCGCCGAGGTGATGAATTTCGACGCGCTGTCGGCCGGCTTCGGCGGATTGCGGGATGCCCTGCAAACCGTATCGTCCGCTGAGGGATTGGACGAACCGATACGCCAGGACCTGGTATCCCGGCTCGGCGATATTCGCCTGCAGATCGAGCTGGTTGGCGAAGTCACCGGCCGGGATTCGGGGGTCGAAGCATTTTCGGCCGCTCTCGCCGAACGCATCGGCGATGAACGCCACCGCCTCGCGCTCTCGATCGCCGCCGTCAACCGGCGTCTGCGCGACGACATGGCCGATGGCGACCGCCTCGCGGCAGAGGCGGACGGCGCCGCGATTGCCCGGCTGGCGCGCACGTTGCACGGGATGGCGGCGGCATTGTCGCTGACCCACATCGCCGCGATCGCGCTGCTGATCGAGGATATCTACGGCCGCATCGCGAGCGGCGACCTCGATGCGTCAGAAACCCTGATCGACGCCGCCGACGAGGTCTTCTCGCAGATCGTCGACAAGGCGAAGAGCGGCGGGATCGAAGATTTCACCGACCGCGAGGCCGCACGGTTCGCCGAATGGCTGCGGACACCGCTGACCTCGACAGCCGGGCGCGCATCGCCGGCCGCGAACGGCAGCGGCGGCGATGGCGACACCGAGACCGAGGACCTCGTCGCCGGCTTGAGCCTGCCGCCCGAGCTGCTGGCCATCCTGTCAACCGACAATCTCGCGGAACTCGAGCGCGGCATCACGCGCGACGGGCTGCTGCCCTACGAAATTCTGATGCACCTCGAAGCGGATCCGGAGCGGGCGGGGCGGCTGATCGCCTGGCTGACGGGCGAGGTGCGGCCGATCACCAACCGGACCGTCGTCACCGACGGCGAGAGCTGGTTCGAATTTCTCGCCTTGTCGGCGCTCGACCCGGCGGCGCTGACCGCGGCGCTGCTGGCGATCGACCCCGATCGCCGGTGCGTCAAGCGGGTTCGGCGGTTGACCGCGACCCCCGGCGGCGAGCCGGTTCTTGGCCAGCCGCCGGCGATTGCCGCGGTCGCCGACGCGGCGGCGCCGGCGCGGCCAAGCGCAGCCGCCAATCTGATCCGAGTGCGCGGCGAGACGCTGGACGGCTTTCTCGACGAACTCGGCGAAATGCGGGTGCTGATCGGTACGCTCACCCATTTGATCCGCGGCGCCGGATCGCGTGAAATCGCTGCCCGCGCCCGGACCTTTGCCGAACGCCTGCCGCGCGATCTGCGCAGCGAATTTCTGGCGATGCTTGAGGATTTTCGGGAGCGCGATCGTCGCTTGCTGCAATCCGAGGAGCAGATCTCCGGGCGTCTGAGCCGCTTGCACCAGAGCG
>DATLTH010000164.1:0-7057 GCA_035533695.1 Allostellaceae bacterium
CATGATGACTTCGGCGAAGGGGGTGATGCCGGCGAGGCCGAGCCGCGTCGCGATCTCGCCCTCGGTGACTTCGCCGGCGCCGCCGAGGCTCGGCTCCTCGGGGTGCTGGATCACCAGCTGGTCGAAGCTGCGGGCGTAGGAGAGCACCCGGCGCATGACCAGCGCGTCGGCGACCGCCCTGACCCCGTCGGTGAAGCCGACCGCGCCGTTCGCCGCCAGGAGGCCGATCTCGGTCAGTTCGCGGCCTTTGAGGCCCTTCGTCGCGGCGGCGTAGGTGTGAACCTTGGCGAGCTTCGCCTCGCGGGCGCGGCGGGCGATGAACTCGACGACCGAGACGTCGTCGACCGGCGGCTCGGTGTTCGGCAATGCCACCATCGTCGTGACGCCGCCGGATGCCGCCGCGTGGCCGGCGCTTTCGATCGATTCCACGTGCTCCGCGCCGGGCTCGCGCAATTGCACGCGCGTGTCGACAAGGCCGGGCGCCAGGCACAGGCCGGCGAGGTCCACAATCTCGACGTCTTCCGCGACCCCGTCGCCGAGCGCGCCGCCGACCGCTGCGATGCGGTCGCCCTCGACCAGCAGATCGCCCGGCCGGTCGAGCCCGCTCGCCGGATCGAGCAGCCGGGCGTTACGGTAAAGGCGCCGCGGCGCGTTCATTGCACCGGCGGGTTGTTGCCGCGCTCGCCGGCGAGGATTTCGAGGCAGGCCATGCGCACCGCGACGCCGATCTCCACCTGCTGGCGAATGAGGCTGCGGTCGATGTCGTCGGCGACCTCGCTGCCGATCTCGACGCCGCGGTTCATCGGCCCGGGATGCATGATCAGCGCGTCGGGCCGGGCGTGCTTCAGCTTGTCGTAGTCGAGCCCGAAGAAATGGAAGTATTCGCGGGTCGAGGGCACAAACGAGCCGTGCATCCGCTCGCTCTGCAAGCGCAGCATCATCACGATGTCGACGTCCCTGAGCCCGGCCGCCATGTCGTGAAACACCTCGACGCCGAGGTATTCGATCGCCGCCGGCAACAGCGTGCGCGGCGCCACCACGCGGACCCGCGCGCCCATCGCATTCAATAGCCAGATGTTGGAGCGCGCGACCCGGCTGTGCAGTACGTCGCCGCAGATCGCGACGGTGAGGCCGCCGAGCCTTCCCTTGCGGCGGCGGATCGTCAGCGCGTCGAGAAGCGCCTGGGTCGGGTGCTCGTGGCTGCCGTCGCCGGCATTGATGACGGCGCAATCGACCTTCTCCGACAACAGCTGCACCGCCCCCGATTCGGGATGGCGCACGACCAGCACGTCGGGCTGCATCGCGTTCAATGTCATCGCCGTGTCGATCAGCGTTTCGCCCTTGCGCATCGAACTGAACGACACCGCCATGTTGATGACATCGGCGCCCAACCTCTTGCCGGCGACCTCGAACGAGGTGCGGGTGCGGGTCGAATTCTCGAAGAAACAGTTGATCAGCGTGCGCCCGCGCAGCCGTGCGGTCTTTTTTTCGGCCTGCCGGGAGAGTTCGACATAGGTGTCGGCGAGGTCGAGCACATGCTCGATATCCTCCCGGCTCAGCCCCTCGATGCCAAGCAGATGCCGGTGCCCGAACGTGTACTCCCGGTTCATCCGGCAGCGTCCCCGTGGGCGTCTCTGTCGGCGTCGGCGCGGTAGGCGACGATACGCTGCGTCGCGGCGTTGAAGTAGCCCTCGCCGTAGGGGATCCGCTGAGCGACCGCCTCGATCCGGTAATGCCGGTTCTTGGCGATGAAATCGGCGATCCAGGAACGATCGTCGCGATAGAAGACCATGTCCTCGGCCGACCTGACGATCAGCCGGTTGATTTCGACGAGCTCATTGCGCCGTGGCACCTGCGGCTGAAACGCGAATTTCGAGAACGACAAATCGGGTCTGGTGCCGCGAAGACGGATATCGGGGATGACCCGGACCGCCAGATCGGGCGCGAGCGGAACGATCCAGTTGGCCAGGAAGGCGTCGCGCGCCTCGAGGACGATCGGATAGTCGCTGGTGAAGAACGGCGTCGTCGCGTCGCGGTTGAGCAGGATCTGCCAGGGGGAGTTGCCCCACAAAGCGATGCGGTCGTACAGCGCGTCGATACTGACGGCCGGCGGGCTTTTGCGATCGCCGGCACCGCCCGCCGGCGGCGTTGCTTCGGCTGCGATCATCTCTTCGAGCGGCGCCTGGTGCAGCCGCATCGCGGCGGGAGCGCAACAGATCACCCAGGCGGCGAACCCGCCGATCGCCAGAACGCAGTCCCGGTCGACCCGGCCGTCGCGCAGCTTGGCAAGCGACGCGTCGTAATTGGCGTCAACCTGCGCGAGGAACGCCTCGGCCGCCTGGTCAAAGACAACCGTTGGGCCCGGGCCGTTCTCGCCGATCCGGCAGGCGCGTTCCGGATCGCACGGAAATGATTGAACATCGGATTTTCTGACGGCGAACATAAGTCCGCCGAGCGCCGGCGAGCGGAATTGCTGGAGATGAGCCGGCGATACATAGTGGCCGATCGTCATCGACGCATCAGCGGCTTCGCGCTGACCGGCTCGAGCATTGCGTCAAACTCCTGCGCCACATCGGCGGCAAATGTCGCGGCCGGGGAGGTCCCCGTCAAGGAAAGCTTGCGCGGCCCCGGAACGGCCATGGCGAACGCACGCGGCTCAGTCGTATGACATCAAGCCCCCGGCGGGGTGGTCGGCGGTGTACGTATTTGCGATGGGATTACATTGGTCAGGGACCGAATGATAAGTGGCGCCGACAAGCCAATCTGGAATGCCACCACGCGGCTAAGTTGCGCATTCTCATCATAAATAAACCCTAGGAAGCCTCCAAGTATGGGCCAGAAAATGTATTGCAGCCAGTAAATAGGGCTATGCAGGTTCGGTCGTCTATCCGGTGGTATATTCGGTATTTCGAGAATATATAAGAAGTCGAGCGCGATTCCTCCGAAAAATGCGAGGACGACAGTTTGGTTGATATTCGGCCTGACTACACTCCATATGGCGTCCCACATCAGACGATGCGGTTCCGAACCGCGCCCAGGATTTTCTCGCCGAGGGTGGCGCGCTGATTGAATCTCTCACGTGTGATGAACAGGTACCTCCCATCTTCGGATGGAGAATTTGACTGAATTACCAGTCCCTTAGACTGCAATTCACCGAGTATACCGATAGCCTCGTCGGCGTCCAGGTGCGCATCCTTTCTAACCCCTTCGATCGTTCGCCATTCGAAATTCGGATTATTCAGGGCGTTGAGGACGGACTGTACCTTCTGCTCCCGATTGATGGTTGCCATTTCCCAATCCTCCATGACAAAGAGATGAGTGCGTGCCCGTGCCGCGCGGGAGATATCGCTGTCAGATCGTATAATATGGTCACACCGCCTCGACCGGCTTCACTTCCTTGAGGCGAGGCAGGACCTCCGTTGAGAACAGGCGGATGCCTTTCTCGCTTTCGCGGTGGGTCATGAAGCCGGAGCGGCCGACCAAGCTCAGATGCCCGAAGCCGCCGACCTTGTCGTAGAACTCCATGACCTGGCGGTAGACGCTGTCCGGGTTGCCGACGAAGAGGATGCCCATCGCCATCGCCTCTTCGAGGCCGATCGACAGCAGCCGGCGGATGTTGTGACCGGCCGAAGGGGCGACGCCCTTCTCGGCGTTGGTCAGGTTGGGGGTCAAATTGGGGTCGCCGCCATTCGAGCTAGCTGGGGCGCTGACCGGAAGCGGCGCGTCGCGCCAGATGCCGGGGGCGGCTTCGGGCGGCGCGGTGCCCGGCATGAAGCGCGAATGCTGCGGCGCCGATTTGAGGCTGGTATTGAGAAACCACAAGAGCTTGCTGCCGACCCGGCGGCCCTCCTCCTCGGTGTCGCCGACATAGACAAAGGCGGCATAGGCGAAATTGTCGGTGGTAACGGGCGGCAGTCCGGCGTCGCGGCGCGCCTGGCGATGCGCCTGATAGGCGCGTTTTGTGCCCTCGGCGCCGCGCAATACCAGCACGTGCCGCATGCCGCGGCGGCCGACCTCGGCGGCGCTCCCGGGGTCGCCGGTCGCCGCCCAGAAGCGCGGATGCGGCTGCTGCCACGGGCGCGGCCAGATGTTGACGTAGCGGTGGGTGAAGTGCTTGCCCTCCCAGCTGAACGGGCCGTCATGCGAGCTGAGCGCCTTCTGGATCAGGTCGATCGCCTCCCAATAGCGCTCCTCGTTGCGCACCGGGTTCATGTTGGCCGAGGGCATCTCGGTGCCGCCCGATTTGACAAAGCCGATGTCGAGCCTTCCGCGCGAGATGATGTCGGCGGTCGCATATTCCTCGGCGACCCGCACCGGGTCCTGGCGCAGTGACACCAGCGTGCCGAGCGACAGAATGCGCACCTGGCGCGTCTGCCGCGCCAGGATCGAGACCAGCATCGGGTTGGCGCCCAACAGCGAATTGATCCCGGCATGATGCTCGATCGCCAGGACGTTCATGCCGAGATCGTCGCACAACAGGAACTCGTCGATGACCTCCTCGAACAGGTCGGCGGCGACGCGCGGGTCGCAATAGCGGTTGGGGAGAGAGCCGCGCACCGACTCGGCCGTCGCCAATACCTCGCGCGGCACGTAAGGGTAGGGAACTTCGCACTGCCACCACGCATCCATTATTCGCGCCTCGCTCGCTGCCGCGTGCTGTTATCGCAGAATCATCCGACCAGCCGCCAGCGCAAGCTCTCGCCGGCGCGGAACGGGACGACGGCACCGTCGCGCTCACCGATGCGTTCGGGCACGGTCCACTCTTCGCGGCGCAGCGTGACGCGGGCGTCGTTGACCGGCAGGCGGTAGAAGGCCGGGCCGTTCAGCGAGGCGAACGCTTCGAAATGGTCGAGCGCGCCTTCCTCCTCGAACACCTCGGCATAGATTTCCAATGCCGCCGGCGCGCTGAAGATGCCGGCGCAGCCGCAGGCGGTTTCCTTGGTCGGGAGCGCGTGCGGCGCGCTGTCGGTGCCGAGGAAGAACGAGGGGTTGCCCGAGGTCGCGGCATGGCGCAGGGCGCGGCGGTGCGTCTCGCGCTTGGCGATCGGCAGGCAATAGAGATGCGGCCGGATGCCGCCCCGAAAGATGTCGTTGCGGTTGATGACGAGATGATGCGCGGTGATCGTCGCGGCGAGGTTCGCGCCGCCCGCGCCGACATAGGCGACCGCCTCCGCGGTCGTGACGTGCTCGAGGACGATGCGGAGTTCCGGCAGGCGGCGGCATAGCGGAGCGAGGATGCGCTCGATGAACACGGCCTCGCGGTCGAAGATGTCGACTGCGGGATCGGTGACCTCGCCGTGGACGAGCAGCGGCATGCCGAGCGCGGCCATGCGCTCCAGCACCGCCATCACGTTGTCGACATCGGTGACGCCGTGCGCCGAATGGGTCGTCGCGTGCGCCGGGTAGAGCTTGACCGCGGCGAACACGCCTTCCGCGAAGCCGCGCGCGATCTCGGCGGGATCGCTCGCGTCGGTCAGGTAGCAGGTCATCAGGGGGGTGAAATCGACCCCCGCAGGCAATGCCGCGACGATCCTGTCGCGGTAGGCGTGCGCCGCCGCAACATCGGTCACCGGCGGCACCAAATTCGGCATGACGACGGCGCGGGCGAACTGCCGGGCTGTCGACGGCGCCACCGCCCGCAGCATCTCGCCGTCGCGGAAATGCACATGCCAGTCGTCAGGCCGGCGCAGGGTGATCGTGTCGGTCATCGCTGTGCGCATCAGATCGATAATACCCATATCAGGATAGAGCGCGGCGCGGCCTCTTGCTATCGTCGCGCCGGCGCAATCGGGGAGAGTGTGATGACCGGGTGCATCGTCGGGTGGGCGCATACGAAATTCGGCAAGCATGACGGGCGCGATGTCGAATCGCTGATCGTCGAGGTCGCGCAGGGGGCGCTCGCCGATGCCGGGGTTGCGGCGGCCGACATCGACCAGGTTTTCCTCGGCACGATGAACGGCGGCTTCGTCAAGCAGGAGTTTCCGGCGTCGCTGGTGTTCCAGGCCGATCCGGGGTTTCGCTTCAAGCCGGCAACCCGCGTCGAGAACGCCTGCGCCACCGGCTCGGCGGCGATCCATATGGGGCTCAACGCGATCGCCGCCCAGAAGGCGCGGCTCGTGCTGGTGGTCGGGGTCGAGAAGATGACCGAGGTGTCGGGCATCGAGGTCAACGATCTCTTGCTGCGCGCCTCCTACCGCAAGGAGGAGGACCAGATCGAGGGCGGGTTTGCCGGCATCTTCGGGCAGATCGCGCAGAAATATTTCCAGCGCTACGGCGACCAGTCCGACGCGCTGGCCCGCATCGCCGCGAAGAATCACAAGAACGGCGTTGCCAACCCGATGGCGCAGATGCGCCGCGATCTCGGCTATGAGTTCTGCCGCACGGCCTCCGACAAAAACCCGCTGGTCGCCGGGCCCTTGAAGCGCACCGATTGCTCCCTGGTGTCGGACGGCGCCGCGGCGGTCGTCCTCGCCGACACCCAGACCGCGCTGGCGATGGAGAAGGCGGTGGCGTTCCGCGCCGCCGAGCAGGTCAACGATTTCCTGCCGATGAGCCGGCGCGACATCCTCGCCTTCGACGGCCCGGCATTGGCCTGGAAACGGGCATTGGCGTCGGCCCGGCTCGGCCTCGACGATCTCGACCTCGTGGAGACGCACGATTGCTTCACCATCGCCGAATTGATCGAGTACGAGGCGATGGGGCTGACGGCGAAAGGCGAGGGGGCGCGCGCGATCCTCGAAGGCTGGACCGAGAAGGACGGAAAGTTGCCGATCAACCCGTCGGGCGGGCTCAAATCTAAGGGCCACCCGGTTGGCGCGACCGGCGTCTCGATGCATGTGCTGGCGGCGATGCAGCTGACCGGTGCGGCCGGCGACATGCAGATCCCGAATGCGCGGCTCGCCGGCATCATGAACATGGGCGGCGCCGCGGTCGCCAATTTCGTTAGCATCCTCGAACCGCTGCGGGGCTGACGCATGCCCCTCACCCCTGCCCTCTCCCCGCAAGCGGGGAGAGGGAGAGCACGGCGCTGCCTCAGCCCCTCTCCCCGCTTGCGGGG
>DATLTH010000165.1:0-2662 GCA_035533695.1 Allostellaceae bacterium
CCGACATCCAGCCGCCCTGGCACAGACCGACGAAATTAACCCGGCCGCCGAGGTCGTCCACGCAGACATTGATCTCGGCGAGGTATTGATCGATTTCGAGGTCCTTCATGTCGGGTGTCGCCGACTTCCAGTCGGTCAGAAAGATATGACCGAGGCCGTTTTCGAGGAGCGTCTCAACGAGGCTCTGGCCCTTGTGATAGTCGGCGATCATCGCGGTGTGGCCGGCATAAGGCGCGACGACGATGGTCGGCAGCCCAGCCGCGCCCGGCATGCCGTAGGCGCGAAATACCATCGTCCGCAGATCGAGCACGACGCGGTTGGCGGTCGCGAGCGCGGGTCTCAGCTCATGCTGGATCTTCTCCTCTTCGGCGAGGAATTCAAGGTTCTTGCCGTAAACCTCGAAACCCTGTTCCGCCATCTGCAAGGCGGCAGTCATCGGCCAGAACAGCGGTACACCGAGATGGCTCAGCCGATGGCGAGCGGCAGGTTTGGTACGCGGCATTCGCAATCTCCACTTTTGGCTTTGAACGCTCTCGTCACCCCCGGCGAGCCCGGAGCGCGCGAGGATGCGTGCTGCGAGCTCAAGCCAGGGCGGTCTTCAATCACACTGCGCTTCAGGGGCAGGCGCCGGTTCGAGACACTGCATCAAGGGATGACTGTTACCGGCAGCGGCGCGAGACTTACGAGCTTTTGCGACACGCTGCCGAGAAGCAGCGCAGCGACCGGCCCGGCGCCGCGCCTGGCGACAATGATGACGTCCGCGTGCTTCTCTAACGCGATATCGATGATGGTCTGTGCGATCTCGCCGGTGCGAGCTTCAGTTTGCGCCGCGGCGACGCCCATACTGCGGGCACGATCGCGCGCTCTTGTCAGCGTTTCTGCCGAAAGCGACTGGAGCAGCTCATCGAGCCAGGCGTGCTGCGCCGGATTGAAGCTCCTGAAGAGCTTATCCGGCAGGCTGCCGATGACATTGACGATCAATAGCTCGGCACCGTGGCTGTGCGCACAGCGCGCCGCGTAATCGACGGCGCGGTCGGCGCCGTCGGACCCGTCCGTCGCCACGAGGATGCGCATGTGTCTTTCCCTTCTCTGTGCGGGTCAGCGGTAGTGAGCGACGTGGGTCGCAATCCATCCCTCGATTCGGCTGAGATGACGGGCGTGCCGAGCCGGGCGATGATCGAGCAACCAATAGGTGCCGACCTTGAAGGCGCTCGCGACGAAGAAGGAGACGAGCGTGTAGCCCCACACCATCAGTGCGAGCGACCAGCCTGTGGGCGCCATGAACCAGCCATAGACGACGATCAGCGTGCCGATCAGCTGCGTCGTCTCCGCCGGAACGACCAGCAGCCAGCTCGGCCAGGGGCGTTCCCAAACCGCGCCCTTGTTGCGCGTCAAATAGATCGTCATGTGACCGGCAACGAGCAGCTTCAGGAAGATCAGCGCCTGGACGAGAGGCTGTGAAAGCCCGAGATAATCCCGCACGAACCAGAACAGGCCAAAGCTCGAGAGTACGCCGTAGACGCCGAGAACCGATGCGACAGTCAAAACCCGCGTCATGTCCCAGCGAACCGGGCGCGGCGCAACCGGCGCGTTGTCGTAGGCGATCATCAGGATCGGAATATCGTTGAGGAGCGCCAGCAGCACGACCATGATCGTCGTGACCGGATAGTAATTAAAAATCAAGATGCTTGCGGTCATGAACAGCACCAGCCGCATGGTCTCGGCGATGCGGTACATGCCGTAGCTGTTCATCCGCTCGAAAATGCGCCGCGCCTCCTCGATCGCGGTCGTGATGACCGAAAGCCCGGGTGCGGTCAGCACCAGCGCCGCGGCGGCGCGCGCCGCGTCAGTCGCGCCGCTGATGGCGATCCCGACATCGGCCTGCTTCAGCGCCGGCGCATCGTTGACGCCGTCGCCGGTCATGCCGACGATGCGGCCGGCCCCCTGCAATGCCTTAACGATCGCGAATTTGTGCTCGGGAAAGACGCGAGCGAACCCGTCCGCGGCGAGGATCTGCGGCAATTTGTCGATCGGCGCGTTGTCCCCGAACACCGTTTCGGCTGCGACGATATGGCGGCCGAGGTTGAGCTGACCGGCGATTTCGCGGGCGATCGCCTCGTGGTCCCCCGTCACCATCTTGACATCGATGCCCATGCCACGAGCGGCTTTGATCGTCGCAGCGCAATCGTCGCGCGGCGGGTCGAACAGCGGCAACAGGCCGAGATAGCGCCATCCAGGGCCCTCGTTGCGCGCGACTCCGAGAGTCCGGTAGCCCTTGCCGGCATCCTCCTCGACCAGAGCGTCAATGGCGCGGCGTTCCTCAGGGGTCAGGACGCAGAGATCGAGGATGACCTGCGGCGCGCCCTTGACGACGGTGAACCGCTTCCCGGCATACTCGATTTCGGCTTCGGCGCGCTTGGCGACCGGGTCGAAGGGATGAAACGCGCGCACGCTGAACCCGTCGAGCGCCACCGTCGCGGGCGTCGCGGCCAGGATCGCGCTGTCGATCGCATCCGGTGCGTCCCGGTGCGAGGCCAGCGCCGCCGCCGTCAGCAACTCATCCCTTTGGATGCCGGCGGCCGGCTGCGGATCGCCGAGGGTCAGCTCGTTCTTGGTCAGGGTGCCCGTCTTGTCGGAGCACAGCGTATCCATGCCGGCCAGC
>DATLTH010000166.1:0-6618 GCA_035533695.1 Allostellaceae bacterium
CTGATCCGCAACGGACGAGTTCGACCGCGAATGGGTGCAGAAGCGCGGCCGCAAGTGCGCTGGCTTCATGCGCATGGTCTGGGCGATGCGGGAAAAGGGCGAAAATTGGGTTGGGCGGCACCTGGAGTTCTGCGGCGCGCCCGGTTTCGACATGCCGCTGCCTGACGACGCCGAGACACCCTAGATCACCCACTCCTCCTCTTCCTCGTAGCCTGGGCCATCCTCTGGCCGCAGCAGGCATTTCCCGCGCACCTTGACCCGCCGCACCTTGCCGTCGTGCAAAAGCATCTCCTGCGAGGAATAGAGCGCGTTGAGCGGCGTCCGCGCCAGCGTCGCGTCCCCCGACCGCCGCGCCCGGCTCGGCATCGACTGCGCGTGCATCTCGTCGGCGTAGACGTAGCCCCCGTTCTTGATGACGCGGCACATTCCGCTGATGAGACGATACTTTAACTCTTCAGATGTAAATAATTCCATTCCCGGACTTTTCTCGGGTTCGTCAACGACGAAAACCCCGCCCGTGATCCGCAATGTCTGCACCGGACGCCCGACGCTGTAGTTGCCGCCGAGACTGCGGAATATCCGCACGTCGCGCGGCTCGTCTTTCAACGGATCGTACTCCGGCGGCCGATGCAGCACCGCGCCCATTCGTACCGCACCATGCCACGCGATTGAGCCGGCGAGGTTGGTCTGGTCGTTCTTCGACGGGTGCGTGTTGAGCAGGACAAACCCGCTCATCCGCGACGCCTTCTTTTGAACCTCGCGAAGGAAAACAGTGACTTGCCGCTTGAAGTTCTCGTTACCTCCGAAGATGACGGCGGTGGGATCGAGCCCAACCCCATCGATACCATTCTCCTCGACGTGCCGCCAGACCTGGTGCCAGAGGTCGGTAAAGACCGGCTTGTCGCTGAACTTCTCAAACTCGACCAGCGTCCCGTCCTTGGTGTCGCGCCCCTCCCATGACAGGCCCGTCTCGTAATCCGGCGCGTCGACCGCGTAATGGGCATTGATGACCGCTTGGCGCCGCATCAGCTCGCCCGGCGCGTCCTCGCAAAAGAGGCCGAAGCAGCGGCCGGAAATCGTCGCCCGCCCCAGCCATTCGCGCCCCAGCGCGACCGCCGATAGCAGTTGCTGCAGCAATAGGGATTTGCCGGCTTTCGGCGGCCCGCCGATGATCCCGACGGTGCCGCGCATGAAAAGCCCGTCGACAGTCCATTCCCGCGGCGCGGGCACCTGCCCGTCGAGGCTGGCAGCGAATACAGGGTCAAATTTCTCAAGCGGAGCATCCGGCGCGTCATGCCATTGCGGTGGCCGAAAAACCTCTGCGCCGCGCCCGCTCATATTCTTCTTCCCCCTCGAACAATCGTTGTCGCGGTCTGAAAAGCGGTCAGGATTCCGTCGCTCGGACGCGCCGCCAGCAGACCCGATGATGATCGGCGCAATAGGGCTGTCCGACCGCCTCCGCCTTGTCGCCACAACAGCGGAAACCCGGCGCGCGCGGGTCGCCGATCGGGTAAAGGCAATGGCCCTTCGGCGGGAACGGATCGTAATGAGCGGCTTTGATCGCAACCTCGCGGTGGATCTTGACCGCCTCTCGCCGGGGCTGAAGGGGCGTCGTGAACGGGGTCGCCTTTGTGCGCGCGATACCGTTGCGCCGCGCCGCAGCGATGCAGGCATTCTTCGTCGTGCCGAGGTCGCGGCCGATCGCCTCGAATGTCAGCCCCTCGATCTGCACCATGCGTCGGAGCGCCTCGATGTTCTGCTCGGTCCATGAGAAATCATGCTTGCTCATCCGGCGGGTTCCTTTGCTGGCTGCGGCGGACGACGCCCGAAATATCCGGTTGTCGGCGTTGGTTCCTCGCCGGCTTGGATGCGGCGGCCGATCTCGGCGATCGCGGCGTAATAGCTGTCGTGCGCGTCGCGCGCGTCGTCGAACTCGCGGTCGGGCGTCATTCGGCGGCCTCCGGGAACTTGTCGGTTTGATTGCCCCACGTATCCCATCCTGGACGCCGCTGCCGCGCGAAAAGCTCGACGTATGGACCGGCGACGAGGCGCTCGATCCTGGCGTGAATGCCGTCTGGCTTGCGGCTGTGCTCGCGGCGAGGGGCGATTATGCCTTGGCGAACATCGGCGTGTAGGCGCTTGGGCTTGCCGCGCGTTGCCAAAAAACAAAATTCGGTGTTTTGCCGCACCCAATAACCGAGCCCTAGCTGGCCATCGGCGTCATCGCGGAATAGGTCAATCTGCCGGACGTTGGCTTTCGTCCAAACGAATGCCGCCGTCTTGTATTCAAAACCCCACGATTCGATCACGCGAAGCGCATGAGGCAGCATTACCCAGATGCCCCACATAAACAGCGTGCAGTCCGGCGCAGCAAGCTCAGCGACGGGAAGAGACTCGATTTCGTCGAGGTTCATCGCGTCGTAGGGCGGCGCTTTCGCTGGTGTCTGCACGTGATGTCCGCCGTTCCAACGTGGGGTGGTCCAGCTTTGAAAATGCCAAGGAGGATCCGCCAGGATCGCCCCGTAATGCCCACACTGCAGCGAGCCGAAAGGCCATTCGCTCACGCGACCAACTCCGTGGCAAAATCGTCGAAGCGGGGATCGGGGTAGACCGCGCTCGCGGCGAGGCCCTGACGGCACCACCACCACGCAGCGAAGTCTGCGACGCGATGCCCAGCAGCGCCGTTATCTCCAAACACGACCAACCTCCTGATGCTCGGCGGAATCCACACCGACGGCGCGCGCTGCGGTTCCGGCGAGCCCAGCCGCGACAGCCCGCAGGCGACCCAGACCGGCAGCCCATACAGCACCGAAGCAGCGATCCCGGTTTCGACCCCCTCGGCTATACCGAGCACCTCGCTGACGGCGGCCAGGCGCACCAGCCCGTTGCCACAATGGCCGAGCGTCTTCTTTCGGTTTTCAAGGTCGGCCCGGGAGTCCTTTTCCTCGGAACCGATGCGCAGCTTGCACCAAATCCGCTGTAGCGCCGTAACCTCGCCCTGGCTGTTGGTGATCGGGGCGATCAGCGCCGGCAGCTTCGCCTTGCGCTCGACGCAGTAGACCGCCTCGTGAGCCAGCAGACCCGGCTGCCGCGTCGGCAGGCCGCGGGACCACAGATAGAGGTGCGCCGTCGAGCGCTCGGTTATCGGGCCGCAGCCGCGTAGAATCTCCTGGACGGCGGCGAGGCTGTCATCATGCGGCCGCTGCACGGGATCAGCCTCTCGCGCGGCCCGCGGCGCCACCTTGATCGGCGCGCCGTCAGTCAGTTCCTTGACGGCTTCCTCGAACGAGAGATTGCGCCAGCGCCGCAGGAAGTCGATCGGGTCGCCGTGTCCGCAGCCCGAGAAGCAAGTGAAACGACCTTCGCGCACCGCAAAGCTCGGCTTGGAATCTTCGTGCAGGGGGCAAAGCCCAACCATCCAATTGCCCGACCGCTTCAGCGTCGTCGCCTTGGCGTAAATGTCGACCCGCGAACGGGCCCGGGCGATCTGATCGTCGCTGAGCCGCATGGCGCGCTCAGCCGGTCGCATCAGGCGAAATCAAACCGATCGCCTCTAACTCGCGCCGCGATGGAGGTCCTAGCCTATTGGGGTCTGGTGCGCCGTGGCACCCGGTACAGGCTATGGGGTGTGCAGTAGCCATCGCTGCGTAAGGCTCGCCGACCCAGCATGGACCGCAAAAACCGGGAGTGCCAGCCAGGCATTGCCGCGGCCGGCGTGCCACGCGGACTGGCCGCAGCCGCGCTATTTGATCGGGGTCCGGGGTTCGGGTCATGCTGCCTCGCGCTGAAGCTGTCGCCGGTAGCGGCGCAATAGCGCGACAGTCTCGCCGCGCGTGGAAACCTGCAGAACCCCGAACAGAATCGGGTCGCAGGGATCGGGATAGCAGTCTTCGATGTCGGCGATAGTCGCGTCGATGCGCGCGATCTCGGAGAGGATTTGGGAGCGCCGCCGCACAGGCGGCCTTGCCTTGAAACAGTCCCTATTCGCGGTTACATTCGCGGCAGCCATTTTCCTCGATCCAGCACAATCGGGGTCGGCTAGAACGCCTCGGATCGTTGACGCGAGCCGGGGCGTTCGGCTTTCTCTCGGTGGTAACGCTACGCCTTGGTTCGCCTCGGCGACAAGTGCCTAAACCGCGAACGCCGGGAAAATTCCGGTCGGTGTGCTATCCCGCTCCGCTCGTCAGCCGAAGCGAACCGATCGGCCGCCGCATCTGCGCGATCTTGGGGTAAAGCAGGTGCTCGGAATACAGCAGGAGCCCGAGACTATCAGCTTCGTCCTCGGTCGCGACCCAGCCGTAGAGCGCCGCCGTCGCAACTGCGGCAGCCTTTTTTTTCTGCCGGCCGCCGAACCCGCCGCCGCGCCCAGTGAAGAACTTAGACCACACCTGCGTCGGCACGTCCCGGCAGTCGATCCCGCGCTCGTAGCAGGCCTGGTAGACGTGCCCGGTCATCGCGCAGAGCCGCCAGACCGTCGCCATGTTCATCGGCGCTCCGCCGCGGGTCGGCCGTCCAGGGGCGAAGTTGAAGGGCAGCGTCGCCGTATTGATCCGAACCGGGTCGCGCTGGCCCATCGGCACATACGGGCTCTCTATGACGACGTGCTTCGGTCTCAGCCTGTCGAGCGTCGCGCCAAGCCAAACCGAGAAGAAATTCAGCACCTCGCCCAACTCGGCATTCGGCGAACCCATGCGGCGGTGGCCCCAGATCGGCCGCTCACCGGGATTTAGTGCGGACCAGCCCACGGTTGTAGCTACGTCGAGCGCGATGAGAGCGCGCGGCGCCTCACGCTCGTCCGGCGCCGGCGACATTTGGCTTCCGCCCGCGCTTCCTGGATTCCGGCGCCTCGCCCAATTCCTCGGCGAGTTCCTTCTGGCCGTCCATCCAGCCGCCATCCCACGCGACGAACGCCTCGGTGTTCAGGTTCTCGGGGTTGCTGTCGCGGCGATGCCCGGCCCGCCCCGCAGCGTAGCCGGCATGTTTCTTGAGGTCGAGTTCGGCTGGCGTGAATTCTGCGGCAGGCAGGTCGAGTGTTGCCTGCATGCCGATCGGCTTTTTCAGCCAGGCCAGCTGCCGGCGGTGTTCGGCGATCATCGCTTCGCGCTCGGAACCGGATAGCGCCGCATCGGATCTCGCCCGGTCGAACCCCTTGAGGTCGATCCCGGCGCCCTCGATTTCCCTGCGCAGCGCTTTGATCCGCCGGCGCACCGACTTGACGCCGGCAAGCGCCTCGCCGAGATCGCTGTCCATTTCGGCGTAGCGGACGTGAAATGCGAGAGAAGTTTCCGCCGTTACGTTCGACGGGGCGTCTGCATCGTCAGTCAATTCGTTTCCTCCGGTTTGAAAATGTCGGGCCGCAAGTCGGAGGCCAGAACGCCGGTTGCGCGCTCTACGGCACGGACCAATTCAGCCGGCACGCGTTTCCACGAGCTGACCGTCGGCTGCTTCCGTCCTATGGCCGCAGCGAGCTTACTGACGCCTCCAGCCGCCTTGATTGCGCGATCCAGCGCGTCTGAGCGATCGTATCTCATGCCAGGCTTGTACCCGAAAAATTTATCGGCCGCAACGATAAACATTGACACGGCTGCGCGCCAGATATAGGTATACCAAATATCGCAGGGAGAGACGAATTGACCAACTTCAGCGCGCTATGGCTCTGCTTGACGCCGGTTGTCTGGATCGTGAGCGGCGCCGCTATCGTGAATGAGAAAAAGGGGGACTATGCGGAATCCGCGTTGGTTTCGATGATTGTGTTCGTCCCGATCTGGTGGGCAATCTACTTCCTCATTCGCACGGTGATCCGGTGACCAGCCCCTATCTCAACCGCCCGATTCGTAGCCGCGCCGAGGTGCTCGGCGACCTGCGCGATAAGATGCGCCGCCTTCACCTGCTCGATCCGGAGCGCAAAGAGGTCGTCCGGCGGATCGTGGCGCTGGAGGACGAGATGGAGCGCGCTGGCGAGGATATCTTACGATGACCGGAACGGTTGGGATACTCAACGTCGGTGCCGGCGACACGAAGTTATCGTTCGATCCGGCGAACCCGGCCGAGCGAATCAGGGCATCACGCATCGTGCGGGACATGCTCAGAAGAGGCTACGCGCTGCTGGTAGAGGTTGATCAGCCCGACGGCACGAAAGCTTATCAGCGCGCGCTCGATTTCCGCGAGGACAGCGCCGAATACATCATCGCCGACTTCGATCCGCTGGCGTCTGGCATTGATGATGGTCCCTCTTTTGATCGGAACGAAGATGCGCAAGAACCCGAAGGCTCAGCAAATGGCCCGGCAAAACCGAGCGCAGCGACGCGCTCAACGCGCTCACGAGGCCGCGCACGCAAGGCGATCCCAGCCGCGTCAGTCCGGGCGGTTGCTGTCGCGCGTACCGCGGGAGGTTGAGGAATACGGCCTTGGCCTGCTGAATGCCGTGGACGGAATGGCCGGATTGCGGTCAGGGCTCCGGCAGATCGCGGCACAGCGCGGTGATTGGGCCGGGATACCGATGCCGATGGAAGGGGCGCCGCTAATCGTCGAGCCGCGATATCCGAAAGCAGCGGAGCTTATGAAGATCGGTCGCAAGGAAGACCCCGAGGCCGACGCCACAGAGGCTGCCTGCACGGT
>DATLTH010000167.1:0-10191 GCA_035533695.1 Allostellaceae bacterium
TCTATACACGGCATTACCGGAGGGCTGAATCATGGAAACGCGCGCGGCCGTCGCCCATAAGGCAGGCCAGCCCTTGTCGATCGAGACGGTGCATCTCGACGGGCCGAAGGCCGGCGAGGTGCTGATCGAGGTGAAGGCGACCGGCATCTGCCATACCGACGCGTATACCTTGTCGGGGGCCGATCCCGAGGGCCTCTTTCCGGCGATCCTCGGGCATGAGGGGGCCGGCATCGTCGTCGATGTCGGGCCGGGGGTCACCAGCCTCAAGAAGGGCGATCACGTCATCCCGCTCTATACGCCGGAATGCCGGCAGTGCCCGTCGTGTCTCTCGCGCAAGACCAATCTGTGCACCGCGATCCGCGCGACCCAGGGCCAGGGCGTGATGCCCGACGGCACCAGCCGGTTTTCGCTGATGTCCTCTGGCGGCGGCGACAAGCTCTTCCACTACATGGGCACCTCGACCTTCGCCAATTTCACGGTTTTGCCGGAGATCGCGGTGGCGAAAATCCGCGAGGACGCGCCATTCGACAAGGTCTGCTACATCGGCTGCGGCGTCACGACGGGTATCGGCGCCGTCATCAACACCGCCAAGGTTGAGCCCGGCGCGCGGGTCGTCGTGTTCGGCTTGGGCGGCATCGGCCTCAACGTCGTGCAGGGCGCCCGCATGGTCGGCGCCGACATGATCGTCGGGGTCGACATCAACCCGCGCCGCCGCGCGCTCGCCGAGAAATTCGGCATGACCCATTTCGTCAACCCATCCGAGGTGCAGGGCGACCTCGTGCCCTACCTCGTCGATCTGACGAAGGGCGGCGCGGATTACAGCTTCGAGTGCATCGGCAACGTTGCGACCATGCGCCAAGCATTGGAATGCACGCACCGCGGCTGGGGGGTCAGCGTCATCATCGGCGTCGCCGCCTCGGGCCAGGAGATTTCGACGCGGCCGTTTCAGCTGGTCACCGGCCGGGTATGGAAGGGCACCGCGTTCGGCGGCGCGCGCGGCCGCACCGACGTGCCGAAGATCGTCGACTGGTACATGGAAGGGAAGATCAACATCGACGATCTGATCACCCACACGCTGAAGCTGGAGGACATCAACCAGGGCTTCGATCTGATGCACCGCGGCGAATCGATCCGCAGCGTGGTGGTCTATTAGCAACCGATGAGCCGGCCGGATTACCTGCTGGCGATCGACCAGGGCACGACCAGCACGCGCGCGATCCTGTTCGAGGCGTCGGGGAGTGTGCGCCACATCGCGCAAATCCCGCTGCGCCAGATTTACCCGCAGCCGGGCTGGGTCGAGCACGATCCGGAGGAGATCTGGCAGGCGGTCGTCGCGACCTGCCGCGAGGCGATCGCCGCCGCCGCCAATGGACCACAACCGGGGCCGATCGCGGCGATCGGCATCACCAACCAGCGCGAAACGACGGTGCTGTGGGAGCGCGCGACCGGAAGGCCGGTGCACAATGCCATCGTCTGGCAGGACCGCCGCACCGCCGGCCTGTGCGAACAATGGCGAGCGGCCGGCCTCGCCGACAGGGTCGCGGCGAAGACCGGGCTGGTCATCGACCCCTATTTCTCCGCGTCGAAAATCCGCTGGCTGCTCGACGCGATCCCCGGCCTGCGCGAGCGCGCCGCGGCTGGGGAGATCGCCTTCGGCACGATCGACAGCTTCCTCTTGTGGCATCTGACCGGCGGGCAGCTGCATGCGACCGACATGACCAACGCCGCGCGCACGATGCTGTTCGATCTCAATCGCCTCGCCTGGAACGACGATTTGCTCGCCGCCTTCGAAATCCCTCGCGCGCTGCTGCCCGAGCCGCGCGACAGCGATGCCGATTTCGCCAGCACCGTCCCTGCCCTCTTCGGCGACGCGATCCCGATCGCCGGGGTTGCGGGCGACCAGCAGGCGGCATTGATCGGCCAGGCCTGTTTCCGCCCGGGCATGGTCAAATCAACCTACGGCACCGGCGCCTTCGCGCTGCTCCATACCGGGGCCGAGCCGGCAGTCTCGCACCATGGGCTGTTGACGACGATCGCCTACCGGCTTGGCGGCGAGACCGCCTATGCGCTCGAAGGCAGCATCTTCATCGCCGGTGCGGCGGTCGGGTGGCTGCGCGACCGGCTGCACGCGGTGGCCACCTCCGGCGACATCGGGGCCTTGGCCGAGCGTGCCGACCCGCAGCAGCGCGTCTACTTTGTGCCGGCCTTCGCCGGGCTGGGGGCGCCGCACTGGTCGCCCGCCGCGCGCGGCGCGCTGTTGGGCCTGACCGCCGATTGCGGCCTGCCCGAGATCGCCCGGGCCGTGCTCGAGGCGGTCGGCTACCAGACCCGCGACCTGATGGCGGCGATGGCCGGCGACGCCGGGCTTGCCGTCGACGACCTGCGCGTCGATGGCGGCATGGCGGCGAGCGCGTGGGCGATGCAGTTCCTCGCCGACATCCTGCCGGCCCGGGTCGAGCGGCCGGCGGTGCTGGAGACGACCGCCTGGGGCGCGGCCTATATCGCCGGCCTCGCCCGCGGGATCTGTCCGCCGCCGCAGGCGATGATGGACGCCTGGACGGCGGCTTGCCGCTTTACCCCGGCGATGCCCGAAGCCGAACGCGAAGAGCGCTACGCCGGATGGCGGCGCGCCGTCGCCGGCGTGCTTGCCGCTGCATCACCGCCGTGAACCTGTTGCGCGATCTGCCCGACGCGCGGGGCGGCGAGGTCACCGATGCGCTCCTCGATGCGCCGGGACTGCGCATCGAGCGCATCGTCTCGCGCGGCCAGGCAAGCCCGCCCGGGTTCTGGTACGACCAGAAGGAGGCCGAGTGGGTGTTGCTGCTCGCCGGCGCCGCGCGATTGCGCTTTGAGGGCGAGGCCGAGGCGCGCGCCCTCGGTCCCGGCGACCATGTTCACATCGCGCCGCATCGCCGCCACCGCGTCGAATGGACCGACCCGACGACGGAGACCGTCTGGCTCGCCGTGTTTTTACCGGGCTGAGGGCGGCTGAGGATCACCGCCCGGCGCTGGTGATCAGCGCGTGGCGCAGTACCAGGTCGACATACCGGGCGACGCCGTAGGGCAACTGGTCGGCATTGCGCCCGCCGGCGATCCACTGGTCCATGCTGCCGGGACCCCAGTTGTAGGCCGCCAGCGCGTCCGGCCAGTTGCCGTAGCGCTGGAACATCTGCGCCAGATAGGCGCGGCCGAGCAGCCGGTTTTGCAGCAGGTCGAAGCGGTCGCCGCCGCCGACATCGAAGGCGGCGGCGGCGGTGACCTGCATCGGCCCCTGCGGTCCGTTCGGTTCCGGCCGCCACATGCGCATGTCGGTGCCGTGCCGCGATTCGACCCAATCGACGGCAAAGGCGAGGCGATCGAGGATACCGCCATCCGGCGGGCCGAACAGGTCGACGGAGGCCCAGTCCTGCAAGCTCGGGCCGCGCACGCTCGGGCCGCGCACGCTCGGGCCGCGCAGCACGGTGACCGTAGGCCATGCCGGATCGGCAAAGCTCACCTTCTCGATGCGGGGGGGCGCCGCCGGGTCGAGCCGGCCGACGAGGCTCGCCGGCATTACGCCTCCGCCGCGAATGACCGTGACCCGCTCGGCGGTGCCGTAGCCGAAGCTGACGATCTGCGTGCTGATCGCCGGCGCCTCCGGCTGAACCATCGGCTGAACCATGCGGGGCGGCGAGAACGCCGGCCGCCGCAGCGGCGCCACATGCCGGGCCGGCGAGCGGGGCGGCCGGGGTCGGCCGCGCACCAGCCGGACCGGGGCCAGGTGCCGATGGGGAAAGGACACGGTCTCGACATCGACCGGCCCGGCCGCCAGCCCCGGCGGCAGCGACGCCGGCCGCTTTGTTCCGGTCGATGCCGCGTCGCCGGCGAATGCCGAACCGATCGCACAGCACGCCGCGATCGCGACAAATGCCGCGGCGCGCGATGCGGTCATCCCCTGTCTGCCGTTGCCCATCCCCCGTAAGCCTTGCCGGCTAAGCTCCCGATTTCATAATGCCTGTTCGCACTGTCGCGGCAAGCGCCTTGGCATCGGCATCGCCGCGGTGACACGATAGAAGGGGCCCGCGCTCGCGGGCCCGGCCCCGTTGACGCCCTTTCAGCCCGGGAGAGCCCGCCATGACCCGACCCTTCGAAGGGATCCGCATCATCGACATCACCCACGTATTGGCCGGCCCGTTCGCCGCCTATCAGCTGGCGGTGCTCGGCGCCGACGTGATCAAGGTCGAGCATCCGGGCGATCCCGACCAGAGCCGCAGCAGCGGCACCGACCGCGCGCTGAACCAAGCGCAGATGGGCACCTCGTTCCTGACCCAGGGTTCCAACAAACGCTCGATCACCCTCGATCTGAAGGACGAGCGCGGACGCGCGGTCCTGAAGCGCCTGGTCTCCGGCGCCGATGTCCTCGTCGAGAACTTCCGGCCGGGCGCGTTCGAGGCCTTGGGGCTCGGCTATGCGGCACTGAGCGCGATCAACCCGCGCCTCATTTATTATTCGATATCGGCGTTCGGCCAGGACGGCCCGCGGCACGAGCAGACCGCCTACGATCACGTGATCCAGGCAACCTCCGGGCTGATGGCGATGACCGGCACCGAGGAGGTCAACCCGATCAAGTTCGGCGCGCCCGCGGTCGACTACGCGACCGGCACGATGGGCGCGTTCGCGCTGGCCAGCGCCCTCTTCCAGCGCGAGCGCACCGGCCAGGGCCAGCACATCGACCTCGCGATGCTCGGCGTCGCGATGATGCTGATGGGATCGCATTTGACCGGCTACATGCGCAATGGCGCCGAGCCGCGTCCGCACGGCAACAAGCAGCCCTTCGCCACCAACTCCTGCTACGAGGCGAGGGACGGGCTGGTGATGATCGGCGCCAGCAACCTCGGACAGCAGGCGAGGCTGTGGCATGCCCTGGAACGCCCGGACATGATCAAGTCCGACAACGAATCGCGCGAATCGGACCGCGCCCGCGAAGCCGAGGTGCTTGCCGGCATCATCAAAACCCGCACCGCCGACGAGTGGGAGGCGTATCTGCAGGCGCGCCACGTCCCGGCAGCGCGGGTCCGCACGATGGCCGAAGCGGTCGCCGATCCGCATTTCGCGAATCGCGGCGTGTTCCACCGCCATGATTCGACGCCGGGGATCGACGGCGCTTTCGGGGTGCCCCTCGCCGCCTTCAAGTTCGCCCATGGCGGCCCCTCGATCGAAACGCCGCCGCCGCAATTTGGCGCCGACACCGATCGGGTATTGTCCGAACTCGGCTATGATGCCGCCGAGATTGCCGGGTTGCGGGCGGCGCGCGTCATCTGATCCCGGGCGAGCAGGGAACGAAGAAAATCGTGGACAGCGGGGGTGATCGAGCGGACATTCTACGGGCGCCGTTAAGGTTGTTTTTCACGATCCTGATTGGTGCGTGTTGGGGAACCTGCCCTCTTGGCGAACCCGCCCGCCGGCCGTGCAACGGCCCCGGAGAGGCGCCGCGCCGTGGAGGCCGCACCTTTTTTTTGCTGCGCTGCAAAGCTCGGAGATATGCCGGCAGCCCGGTGCCGATGAGGGACCGCAGGACGGCAGGTTGGGGGAGTGCTGAAACACGATGCCGTCGGCCGCGCGTCACATGTTGCTGATGCCGTTCTGGCTGGCCCAGGTCTTTACCCAGGAAAAGTTCTTTGCACGCAACCCGGTCATCGGCAGCCGCCGGCTGAACGAGTGGGGCCTGCACACCGCGCGCGTCGCCCTTGCCTGCCATCTCGCCGGTCGGCGCCGGCATCGTCTGGCGCTGCTGATCGGGGCCGAGGAACGCCGGCAGTTCGACCGGGACGGCTTTATCGTCAAGCGCGATTTTCTGCCGCCGGGGGCGTTTACCCAGCTGGTCGCGCAGGTTCGGGCGTTGCGGGCGCCGGCGCGCGAGATGGTCGAAGGCGACACGATCACCCGCCACATCGCCCTCGACCGGGCGGTGCTGGAGCGGGTGCCGGCGGCGCAAACATTGCTCGATTCGCCGATCTTCCGCCACCTTGTCGCCTATGCCGGGTCGTCGATGGCCGCCCCGATGGTCTATCTGCAGACCGTGCTGAGCCACGCGGTCGCAGGCCCGCCCGATCCGCAGTGCGATCTGCATACCGACACCTTCCATCCGACCGTCAAGGCGTGGCTGTTCCTCGAGGATGTCCTGCCGGATTCGATGCCGTTTGTTTACGTGCCGGGTTCGCATCTTCTGACGCCGCAACGCCTTGAATGGGAGCGGCAGATGAGCCTCGTGGCGACCAGTGGCCCGCCGACCAGCGGCCCGCCGCCCGGCCCGCACAAGCTGGTGCGCGCCATCACGCCCGAGGCTCTGGGCGAACTCGGCCTGCCGATGCCGCTGGCGATCGCCGCTCCGGCCAATACCCTCGTTGTTGCCGACACGTTCGGCTTTCACGCCCGCGGGCCGAGCGCCCGGCCGACTGCAAGGGTCGAGATCTGGGCGTTCGGCCGGCGCAACCCGTTTGTGCCCTGGACCGGGCTCGATCCGTGGTCGGTCGGGTCTCTCGGCCGGCACAAGCCGGCGCTGTATTGGCAATCGGTCGATCTGCTCGAGCGCCTGGGTCTGGGTCATCAGCGGTGGCGGCGGCGGGACGGCGCGTCGGCGTTCGATAGGGGCTAGATGAGCGGGTGGGGGATGGATAGCGGGGGGCGCTACAGCGGCGAGGGAACTGGGGGGCGGCGGTCGTTCCTGTTTCTGCAGGGGCCGATCTCGAATTTTTTCGACCGGCTTGGCCGGGCCCTCCTGGCGCGCGGCCATCGGGTCCACCGCATCAACCTGCATGGGGGCGACCGGCTGCTGTGGCGTCTGCCGGCCGATGATTATCGCGGCTCCTTGGCCGACTGGCGCGGGTTTGTCGGCGCTGCGCTGGACCAACACCGGGTCACCGATCTGGTGCTGCACGGCGACCGCCGGCCCTATCACCTCGTCGCCGCCGAAGAGGCGCGGGCCCGCGGCATCACGGTGCTGGCCACCGATCTGGGCTATCTGCGGCCCGACTGGATCACCCTCGAACGGGACGGGATGACGACCTATTCGCGCTTTCCGCGCGACCCTGCGGGGGTCCGCGCCTTGGCCGCCATCTTCCCCGAGCCCCAACTGGCGCCGCGCTTCGAGACGCCATTCTGGCTGATCGCCGGGCTCGACATTCTCTATAATCTGGGGCTGGTGCTGGGCCGGCCGTTCTACCCGCGCTACCAGTATCACAGCACGGTGCACCCGTTTGTTGAATATGCCGGGTGGCTGGGGTCGCGGGCAAAGCAGCTGTTTACCGCGCGCGCGACGGTGCGGGCAAAGGCCCGGCTGGCTTCTTCTCCGGGGTCGTATTTTCTGGTGCCGCTGCAGATCTCGACGGATTTCCAGATCCGCGCCCACTCGCCCTTTGGCGACGTGCGCGAGGCGGCGCGGGCGATCATTGCTTCCTATGCCACGAGCGGCAGTGCCCGCACCCTGGTCTTTGTCGTGCACCCGCTCGACAACGGGCTGATCTTGTGGCACCGGCTGATCGCGCGCTGGGCCCGGCATTACGGCGTCACGGGGCGGGTCATCGCGCTCGATGGCGGCACCCCGTTCGAGCTTTTGCGTCAGGCCGCCGGGATCGTCACGATCAACAGCACGGTGGGGGTGACCGCGTTGCGCAATGCGGTGCCGGTGAAGACGCTGGGCAATGCGGTCTATGACATCGCCGGGCTGACCGACCGGCAGCCGCTCGCCGGGTTCTGGCACGGCCCGAGGCCGCCCGACCTGCAACTGCTCGACGATTTTCTGCGCGCCCTCACTGGCACGACGCAGGTGAAGGGCGGCTATTACCGGCGGGGTGCGCAGGACCATGCGATCGCCGGGTTTGTCGCCCGGCTCGAAGGCGGGCTCTATCCGCTGATGCCGCTCGACGAGGCCGCGCTCGATGCCTGCCCGCCGCGCCCGGCATGGCGCAGCGTCGTGGTCGCGGGCCTGTCGGATGCGATCGGGGCCGACGCGCGCGGCGCGGCATTGGCCCATGCCTGGGCGATGCCCGGGGTCAGGGTGTGCCTGGCGGGCGGCCCCGGGGGCGGTCCCGGGGGCGGCCCCGGGCCGGCCTTCGACCGGCTGGCGGCGGATTGCCGCCGCCGCGGCGCGGTCGTCGAGACGTTTGCCGACGGCGCCACCGCCAACTTCGCGGCGGCGAGCGAAGCGCCGCTCGACATTGTCGTGGTCGACACCGGCCTCATGGACCTGCGGGAAGCGGGCGAGGGGCTCGCTGCCCTCGCCGCGCCGCTCGGCCGAAGCGGCGCCGGTGCGGCCCCCGGGAAGGCCCCCGGCACGATCGTTTGGGTCAGCCATCAGGCCGGCCGGCCGGCTGTGGGCGACCCGCGCGCCGCCCGCGAGGCGCGGGCGGATTTCCTCGCCGCGGGCGCGGCCCTGCGCCGGCATTGGCACAAGGCGGGCGTCGCGGTCGCGCTCGTCGTGCCGAGCCGCCTCGCATTGCTGGCCGTGCGATGGCTCGGCGACCCCGAACTTGCCGCGCTCGCCGCCGACCGCCTCGCCGAGCGGGTCCGAAGCGGGGTTGCCCGGCAGCGCGCGGTGATCGTCATGCCCGGGCTCGCCGCCCTCGCCTGGCAGATCGTGCGCCACCTGAAGCGGCATCTGGCCGAGCGCGCCCGCGCCCTCATGACGCCCGAGGACGCCGCCCTCGCCGACCCCGCCGACAAAACCCCCCTCCCCGGCGAAGCCGGCCCCGCCGACTGACCCGCCGACCGACCGGCAGATGCTGCCTCAACTCGCCCGCGCCGCGCTCGCTCCACTGTGGGCCGCCCAGCTGCTGACCGGCAGCAAGTCCTTCGAGCGCAACCCGCTGATCGGCAGCCGCCGGCTCAATCGATATGGCCTGCATATGGCGCGGATTTCGCTGGCGCACCGCGTCGCCGATGCCCGCCGCCGCCGCCTCGCGGGGCTGGTCTCGGCCGCCGACCGGCAGGATTTTGCGCGCGACGGTTTTGTCATCCGGCATGATTTTTTGCCGGCGGCGGAATTCGCCGCGCTGCGACGGCAGCTCCAGGCCTATCGCGGAACGTTGCGCGAGATCGTCGAGGGCGACACGATCATGCGCAAGATCGCGCTCGACACACAGGCGCTGGCTGCCCTGCCGGCGCTCGATGGCGTGCTGGGCTCGCCGGTGTGGCGCGGGCTGATCCGCTATATCGGCAGTCGCGACGCCGAGCCGGTGGTGTGGATCCAGAGCATCCTGCGGCATGCCGTCGACGGCGCTCCCGACCCGCAGACGGCGTTGCACGCCGACACCTTCCACCCGACCGTCAAGGCCTGGCTGTTCCTGACCGATGTCGCGGCCGACGGCGGCCCGTTCACCTATGTCCCCGGCTCGCACCGCCTGAGCGCCGAGCGGCTCGCCTGGGAGCGCCGGATCAGCCTTGACGCCGCGCAGTCGCCGAATGCCGAAATCCGCCAGGGATCGTTCCGCATCGAACCCGAGGAGCTGGCATCATTGGGCCTGCCGGCGCCGCTTGTCTTTGCGGTACCGGCAAACACCCTCGTCGTCGCCGACACGTTCGGCTTTCACGCGCGGGGGCCAAGCGCCGGGCAATCGCTGCGGGTCGAGGTGTGGGCCTATGGCAGACGCAGCCCGTTTGTACCGTGGACTTCCCTCGATCCGTGGACCCGCGCCGCGCTGGCCCGGCGCAGCCTGATCGGCTGGCGGCTCGGCGATTGGCTTGCGCAGGCCGGCATCAAGCCGCAGCGTTGGCATGCCCGCTCCGGCCTCTCCGCCTTCGATCCCGCCTGACGCACGACAGCAGAAAGATCCTCTATGGCCTGGGACCCCGCCCAATATCTCAAATTCGCCGGTCCGCGGCTGCGGCCGGCGCTCGACCTGCTGCAGCGCATCGACAAGGAGATGCCGGCGACGGTCTACGACCTCGGCGCCGGCGCCGGCAATGTGACGCGGCTGATCGCCGCGCGCTGGCCGGCGGCGCGTCTTGTCGGCGTCGATTCGTCGGCAGAGATGCTGGCCAAGGCCGCGGCCGAGCACCCGCAGATCGAATGGCAACAGGCCGATCTGGCAAGCTGGCGGGCGCCGGCGCCGGCCGACGTGATCTATTCGAACGCCGCGCTGCAATGGCTCGGCGACCACCCGCTTCTGTTTGCCGGGCTGCTCGCCGGGTTGAAGTCGGGCGGGGTGTTGGCGG
>DATLTH010000168.1:0-2674 GCA_035533695.1 Allostellaceae bacterium
AGTTCTCGGTCAGATAGCCGCCGATCGTCGGCCCGATCGCCGGGGCAAAGGTCGCCGACAGCGCGAACAGCGCCATGCCGACCGGCTGCTTGGTCTTGGGCAGCAGCGTGATGATGATCGTGAACGCCATCGGGATCAGCACGCCGCCGAAAAACCCCTGAAAGGCGCGCAGCACGATCATCTGGCCGAGGGTCTGCGCAAACGCGCAGGCCGCCGAGAAGGCGAGGAACAGCGCGGCGTTGACCAGCAGGTAGCGGCGCACCGAGAAGACCCGCGCCAGCCAGGTCGACAGCGGGATCACGATAATCTCGGCGATCAGGTACGCGGTTGAAATCCACCCGCCGTCGTCGATGCCGGCGCCGATCGCGCCCTGGATGTCGGCGAGGGAGGCATTGACGATCTGGATGTTGAGCACCGCCATGAACGCGCCGAGGGTCGAGGCGAGCACCGCGATCCAGGTGCGCAGCGACGCCGCCTCGGCCGGAAGGCGGGGCGGGGCGGTCGCGGCGGTGCGGATGGGTTCGGCGGCGGCAACATCGAGGGCGGTCATGTTTCGCTCCATCTCTGTTGTGCAAAGAGATACGGCGTGCCATGAGGTTAGATAATTCGGGATATTTCGAACGGATTATCCAGCGTCGCTGGATGATCAGCCGCGCTGCGGGCGGGTGTCGATGGTCGGCTCGACCGACATGCCGGGGCGCAGCCGGCCGGCCAGCGAATCGTGGTCGAACACGATCTTGACCGGGATGCGCTGGACGATCTTGGTGAAGTTGCCGGTCGCATTGTCGGGCGGCAGCAGGGCAAACTCGGTCCCGCTTGCCGGCGCCAGGCTGTCGACCCGCCCGGTCAAGGTCACGCCCGGGAACCCGTCGATCGCGACCGCTACCCGCTGGCCGCGATGCACGTCGGTCAGCTGGGTTTCCTTGAAATTGGCGACGACGTAGACGGCGTGGAGCGGCACCACCGCCATCAGCTCGGTGCCGGCCTGGACAAACTGCCCGACGCGCAGCGAGCGCGCCCCGACCGTACCGTCGACCGGCGCGGTGATCACCGTGTAGCCGAGGTTGAGCGCGGCCTGCCGGGCGATCGCCTGTTTCTGCGCGAGCTTCGCCTGGGCTTCGGCGCGCGCGGTCTGCAGCACCGCGATCTTCTTCTGCGCCGCGACGATCCCGGCCTTGGCGTAGTCGGCCGCGGCGGCTTTTTCCTGCAATTGGGTGCTCGCCTGCTGCGCGCGCTGGACGCTGGCGACCCCGTCGTGCGCCAGCCGGCGATAGCGGCCATCGTCGGCGCGGGCATAGGCGAGACCGGCATCAGCCGCGACGAAATGCGCCTCGGCCTGGTTGATCAGCGTCTGCTGCAGCGCGATCTGCGCGTCCAGATTGGCGATCTCGGCGCGGGAGGCGGCGACATCGGCGTTGGCCTGGTCGAGCGCGGTGCGAAAATCGCGGTCGTCGATGCGGGCCAGCACCTGGCCGGCCTTGACCCTTTGGTTGTCGGCGACCGCGACCTCGGTGATGTAGCCCGAGACCTTGGGCGAAATCGTCGTGTAATCGGCCTTTGCATAGGCGTCGTCGGTCGACACCAGATAGCGGCCGGTGGTCCAGTAATAGCGCCCGTAGCTTGCGGCAGCGGTGATTCCGGCGATCACCGCGAGGGCAAGCGCCGCCTGCCTGAGCCGGGCGCCGGAGACATGCACCCGGGCCTTCGGTGCAATCTCGGCGGTGCGGGATAGATCGGTCATCGCTGCGTCTCCTTGTGCCCAACGAGCTGCCTTGGGCTCGCGGGTCAAAGATGCGCTCTCGATCAGATGGCGATAATCTGCGATGGTTTACGAAAACTATATATACTCACTTTATAATGGAGGGGTTGATGGACCGGCTGGCCAGCCTCACCGCGTTTGTCCGGGTCGTCGACAACGGCGGGTTCACCGCCGCCGCAAAGCGCCTCAACTTGTCGCCGACGATGGTCAGCAACCATATCCAGGCGCTGGAAAACGGGCTTGGCGTGCGGCTCCTCAACCGCACCACGCGCAAGGTCAGCCTCACCGAGGTGGGCCGCGAGTATTACGAGCGCTGCACCCTGATTCTCGCTGAGCTCGACGAGGCCGATCGGATCGCCGGCGCGCTGCAATCGATGCCGCGCGGCCGGCTCAACGTCTATTGCGACACCGCGATCGCCCGGTTCATCGCCCCGGTGGTGACCCGCTATCTGATGGACAATGCCGAGGTCTCGATCGATCTGCGCATCGGCGACCGCATGGTCGATCTGCTGGAAGAGGGGTTTGACGTCGCGGTGCGCCCGGTGCCGCTGCCGGATTCGAGCCTGGTCGTGCGGCGGTTGACCGGGTGGCGGCACGTGTTGTGCTGTGCGCCGCGCTATCTCGAAACCCACGCGGCGCCGCGCACCCCGGCCGATCTCGCCGGGCACAATTGCCTGCGCTATGCCTTCTACCCGTTTGGCGACGAGTGGCATTTCATCGATCCGGCCGGCAAGCCGGCGATTGCGCGGGTCGCCGGCAACCTGATTTCGACCAGCGCCGACCTGCTGCGCGCCGCGACGCTCGGCGGCGCCGGGCTGTTTCTCGCGGCGCCGTTTGTCGCATCGGACGAGCTCCAGTCCGGCGCCCTGGTGCCGCTTTTGCCCGATTACACGACCGTTGAGTTCCCGCTCGTCG
>DATLTH010000169.1:0-2086 GCA_035533695.1 Allostellaceae bacterium
GTCCCCGCAGCACCAAGGCGTTCGCGCCGCTCTCTATGTCATCGCCGGGGCGGCGGCGCAATCTCCGGCATGGCCCGGCCTTTCCGTGACAGCGCGGACGGCACCGTGCACAATCCCTCCGGTGCCCGTGCCCGAAGGAGACTGACATGAACGACGGAACCGCGTTGCGCCCGGCGGATATCGGCGTTGTCGAGGACCGGTTTTTCACGATCCACGATTTCCGGCTGGCCAACGGCACGGTGATGCCGCAGGCGACGATCGCCTACGAAACCTATGGCCGCCTTATGCCGCACGGCCGCAACGCGGTGTTGTTCACGCACGGCTTCACCGGCAGCCATCACGCCGCCGGGCGTAACCCGGCCAACGCCAACCAGCCGGGATCGTGGGACGGCCTCATTGGCCCGGGCAAGGCGATCGACACCGATCGTTTGTTTGTCGTGGCGAGCAACATGCTGGGGTCGTCCTACGGCTCGACCAATGCGGCGAGCCTCAACCCGGCGACCGGCGAGCCTTACGGCCCCGATTTCCCGGCAATCACCATCGGCGACATCGTCGCCGCGCAAAAGGCCCTGCTCGACGGGCTCGGCGTCAAGCACCTCGTCGCCGTCGCCGGCCCCTCCTATGGCGGCTATCAGGCGTTCCAATGGGCCGTCGCCTACCCCGATTTCATGGATGCGATCGCGCCGGTCAATACCGCGCCCTGGGCTTCGGTCAACACCGACAAGCAGCTTGCCGAGGTGACGGCGCGGCTCGCCGCCGACCCGGAATGGCATGGCGGCCGCTACTACGGGAAAGGCGGCGCCAAGACCGCGTTGACCGACATCCGGATCGAGACCCTGAAGCGCTACGGCATCGAGGCGAACCTCGCGCCGCGCTATCCCGACCCGGCCGAGCGCGAGGCGGCGATCCGCGCCCAGGCCGCCAACTGGGCCGCCAACTGGGACGCCCACTCGCTGATCATCCTGCGCCGCGCGTTGCTCGGGTTCGACACGCGGCCCGATTTCGGCAGGATCAAGGCCCGGGTATTGTACATGCTGTGCCGCAGCGACGCGCTGTTTCCGCCGAAGATCGCGCCCGCGGTGATGCAGGCGCTCGATGACGCCGGAGTGACCGCTCGCTATTTCGAGCTCGACAGCGATCTCGGCCACAGCTCGACCGGGGCGGAGCACGCCAAATGGTCGCCGGTCTTGCGCGAGTTCCTGGCTCCCCTCGTCGCCGCCGCGACCTGACCTGCAGGGGCCGGAACCGCCCGCGCGGTTGAGCGCTATCGCGCAGCCCGGCGGCCGGCGAGAAATTCGAGCGCGACGTTCAGCTGGGCATCCTGCGGCGTGCCGATGATCTTCGGATTGATCGGGTGGTCGGAATCGGCGGCGGCCCCGCGCGGCGCGGCGGCGGGTACCGGGTTATCCGTCGGTGCGAGGGCTCCGGTGGGCTTGAGCGTCCCGAACAGATCGCTCTCGTAGGTGATCAACGCATTCGCCACCTGCTGATCCTTGGGGAGGGCGACGATCCGGTCGGGGGTGATGCCGTGGCCCTGGATCGAGCGGCCGGACGGCGTGTAGTAGAGCGCTGTCGTCAGCCGCAATGCGCCGCGGCCATCGAGCGGGATGATGCTCTGCACCGACCCCTTGCCGAAACTGTGGGTGCCGAAGATCGTCGCTCGCTTGTCGTCCTGCAGCGCTCCGGCCACGATCTCCGACGCCGAAGCGGAAGCGCCGTTGATCAGCACGACGATCGGCGTCCCGCGCACCAGATCGCCGTTCGGCGTCGCATCGTAAACCCGGTCCTCGCTTGACTTGCGGCCGCGCGTCGTCACCACCGTGCCGGAATCGAGAAAATCGCCGGCGACCTCGACCGCCGCATCGAGCAGGCCGCCGGCGTCGTTGCGCAGATCGAGGACAAAGCCGGCGAGGTGGCCCCCCGCTTCCTGGCGCATTCGGGCTATCGCCGCGCGCAATTCGGAAGGGGTGTTCTCGTCGAACGTGCTCACCCGGGCGTAGCCGATGCGGCCCGGCTTGAGCGCCGACTTGACCGAAACGACATGGATGATGGCGCGGGTTATCGGCACGTCGAAGATCGGCCGGCT
>DATLTH010000170.1:0-3439 GCA_035533695.1 Allostellaceae bacterium
CGCCATCCGCGTCCAGGCGAGCGCGAACGGTCCGATGAACCGGTGCACCCCGCCCGAGGGAAGCGCGCTCGCGTCCTTCAACGCCCCCGCGACGTCGCCCGCCTTGAGCCGTTCGACAAGCAGAACAAGCTGGGCGATCGCGTCGTCGGGATCGAGCTGAAGCTCCTTCTGGGCCAGCGCCCGTGCGCGATCGAAATGGCCGACGCACACTTCCATCAGAAAGGTCCGGCTGATCAGCTCGGGGGCGCCGGGATCGTTATGGATCGCCTTTTCGTACCAGCCGGAAGCGGCGTTGAAATTGCGCATCTGCTGCGCGTACCGGCCGGCCAGATAGTATCCGAACAGGTGGTCGCCACCGGGCGTCGAAGGTTTTTGACCACCTGCCGCCGGCTGCGGCGCCGCCACCGCTGGTGCGACGCTCAGGGCGGCGGCGAACAGCAGCGCCAGTGCTCGCCGCGCACGGCCGCCCGCCCATCCTCGCTTTTGCAAATCTGCCATCGTTACAATCCGCACCTCACAGCCGCGCCGACGCATCAGGCTACATATTCGGGTAGTTGGGGCCGCCGCCGCCCTCCGGCACCACCCAATCGATGTTCTGCTCCGGGTCCTTGATGTCGCAGGTTTTGCAGTGCACGCAGTTCTGCGCGTTGATCTGCAGCCGCTTCTCGCCGGTCCCGGCATCCTCGACGATCTCGTAGACGCCGGCCGGACAATAGCGCTGTTCGGGCGAGTCGTAGAGGCGATAATTGATTGCAATTGCCTTCTCTGGATCGCGCAGCTTGAGATGGGGCGGCTGGTCCTCCTCGTGGTTGGTGTTCGAGATGAACACCGAGGACAGCCGGTCGAAGGATATCTTGCCGTCCGGGCGGGGGTACTCGATCGGCGCCACCTGGCTCGCCGGGATCAGCTGGGTGTGATCGGGGTGCTGGTGGAACGTCCACGGCGCATGCCCGCGCAACAGGTAGGTATCGAGCGCCGAATAGAGGAGGCCGCCCCACAGCCCCAGGCGAAAGCTCGGGCGAATGTTGCGCACCTGGTAAAGCTCGTCCCACACCCAGCTGCGCTGCAACGCTGTCCTCACCGAAGCGCCGGCGTCGCCATTGAGGCGGGAGAAGACCGTCTCCGCCGCCACCATGCCGGATTTCATTGCGGTGTGGCTGCCCTTGATTTTGGGCACGTTGACAAACCCGGCGGCGCAGCCGATCAGCGCGCCACCGGGAAAATCGAGCAGCGGGATCGACTGGAAGCCACCCTCGTTGAGCGCCCGCGCGCCATAGGCGATGCGGCGGCCGCCCGCGAAAAATCCGCGGATCGCCGGATGCGTCTTGAAACGCTGAAACTCCTCGAACGGGTTGAGATAGGGGTTCTTGTAGTCGAGCCCGACGACAAACCCGACCGCTACCTGGCGGTCTTCGAGATGGTAGAGGAACGAGCCGCCATAGGTGGCGCTGTCCATCGGCCAGCCGACGGTGTGGACGACAAGCCCCGGCTGGTGATGCTCGGGGGCGACCTCCCACAATTCCTTGATGCCGATCGCATAGGTCTGCGGATCGAGGCCCTCGCGCAGGCGAAACCGCTCGATCAGGGTCTTGGTCAAGGAGCCGCGACAGCCTTCGGCGAACAGGGTTTCGCGGGCGATGAGTTCCACCCCCGGCGTGTAGCGCTCGGTCGGCTCGCCGTCGCGGCCGATGCCCATATCGCCGGTGGCGACGCCGCGCACCCTTCCGCCCTCGTCGTAGAGCACCTCGGCGGCGGCAAACCCCGGATAGATCTCGACCCCCAACTCCTCGGCCTGCCCGGCCAGCCAGCGGCACAGATTGCCGAGACTGATGATGTAGTTGCCATGGTTGTGCATCTGCGGCGGCGTCGGCAGGCGCAATGCGTGGTTCTTCGTCAGGTAGAGAAAGCGGTCCTCGACGGCCGGGGTGTTGAGCGGGGCGCCCCTCTCGCGCCAGTCCGGGAAGAGCTCGTTGAGGGCGCGCGGCTCTAACACCGCGCCCGAGAGGATATGCGCGCCGACCTCGGAGCCCTTTTCGATGACGCAGACGGCCAGTTCGCTGCCCGTCGCCGCGGCGAGCTGCTTCAGCCGGATCGCCGCAGCAAGCCCGGCGGGCCCCGCCCCGACCACGACGACATCGTACTCCATCCGCTCGCGCTCGATTTCCGCCACCCACCGCCTCCGCCGGATTTGGGCGCGACTATATTCGACGCGCCAAGACCGCTCGATGGTAAACTTGCCCGATGGCGAGCGTGAATGTATCGCCCGCGGCGGCGCGGGCATTGCTCGAATGGCAGATCGCGATGGGCGCCGACGAGGCGATCGGCGCGGTCGCGCTCGATCGCTTGGCGCCGGCCCCGCCGGCGGCCGCAATATCCGTCAAACCGTCGCCGGCGTCGATCCTCGCGCCCTCTGTCGTCAGCCCTCCGGGAGCGCTCGCCCAATCGCTGGGCGAGGCGGCGCAATCGGCGCGGCTCTTGGCCGCCGGCGCGCCGACGATCGCGGCGCTGGGCGAGCTCGTCGCGCAATTCGACGGCTGCCCGTTAAAGCGCACCGCGACCAACACCGTGTTCATCGACGGCAACCCGGCGGCGCCGGTGATGATCGTCGGCGAGGCGCCGGGCGCCGACGAGGACCGCATCGGGCGGCCGTTCGTCGGGCGCGCCGGCCAGCTGCTCGACCGCATGCTGGCATCGATCGGGCTCGACCGCAGCGGCGTGCAGATCACCAACGTCATCTACTGGCGCCCGCCCGGCAACCGCAAGCCGACCACCGCCGAGATCGCCGCCTGCCTGCCGTTCGTCTTGCGCCACGTCGCGCTGGCCCGGCCGAAAGTGCTGGTATTGGCCGGCGGCACCGCGGCCAGCACCTTGCTGCCGACCAGCGACGGCATCACAAGGCTGCGCGGCCGCTGGTTCGAGCTGGCGGTACCCGGACTGGAGGCGCCGGTGCCGACATTGCCGATGTTTCACCCCGCCTTCCTGCTGCGCGCGCCCGAGCGCAAGCGCGAAGCCTGGCGCGACCTCCTGGCATTGAAGGCCCGGCTCGACGAGATTGCGTCGCGGAGCCTGTCCTCGGGCCGGCCGTCGGCCGGACCCGTGGGCTCGCAGTGACGATAGGTGTCATTGCGATGAGCGCAGCGACGAAGCAATCTAATGCCGCCTGTTTAAGGAGCTAGCGATGCCCGGCCGCCTCGACGAAACCCGCCCGTTCCTCCCGGTCAACATCGCGCTGCTGACGGTGTCGGACACCCGCACCGCGGCCGACGACCGCTCGGGCAACACATTGGCCGAGCTGGCCGAAACTGCCGGGCACCGGGTCGCCGTCCGGCATATCGTGCGCGACGAATTCGCCGCGATCGCCGCGCAGCTCAAGGCATGGATCGCCGATCCCGAGATCGACGTGGTGATCGCCACCGGCGGCACCGGCGTCACCGGCCGC
>DATLTH010000171.1:0-3107 GCA_035533695.1 Allostellaceae bacterium
GTACGATGAAGCTGTTATTCATTCACCAGACCTTTCCGGGACAGTACCTTCACCTGATCCAGCACCTCAGGGATTCCGGCCACACGGTGGCGTTTGCGACCCAGCGCCGCGACAAGGACATCCCCGGCATTCGGCTGCTCGAATACCTGCCGGCCCCGATCTCCCCGCTGCCGCAATCCTACCTGCACGATACCGAAAGCGGGGTGATGAACGGTCTTGCCGTCGCCCGGATGTGCGAAGGACTGAAGCGCGAGGGGTTCACCCCGGATATCGTCGTCGGACACACCGGGTGGGGCGAACTCTTGTTCGTCAAGGACATCTGGCCTTCCGTGCCGCTGCTCGGCTATTTCGAGTTTTACTATCGCGCCTCCGGCTCCGATCTGGATTTCGACCCGGAGTTTCCGGCGACGCTCGAAGACGGGATGCGGGTGCGGGTGCGCAATGCGGTCAACCTCGTCAGCCTCGACGCGGCGGATTGGGGCCACACGCCGACCAGATGGCAGCGCGACCAATATCCCGCCGAGTATCATCACCGCCTCAGCGTGATCCATGAAGGGATCGATACCGAGACGGTCCGCCCCGATCCTGGCGCCCGGTTGTGGCTGAGCGGCGGGCTGTCCCTCTCGCGCAACGATCAGGTGCTGACCTACAGCGCGCGCCGGCTTGAACCCTACCGCGGATTTCACGTGCTGATGCGGACGCTGCCGAAGGTGCTTGCCGAGTGTCCGAAGGCCCGCGTCATCATTGTCGGCGGCGATGGGGTCAGTTACGGCCGCCCCCCGTCGGACGGGAAGACCTGGCGGGTGCATATGCTGGAGGAATTGGGCAACCGGATCGACCTCAGCCGCGTCCATTTCGTCGGCTGGCTTCCCTACGCGCAGTATCTGGCAGTCCTCCAGATCTCGTCGGCACATCTCTATCTGACCTACCCGTTCGTGTTGTCGTGGGGGCTGCTCGAAGCGATGGCGGCGGGATGTTTGGTGATCGGGTCGCGGACGCCGCCGGTCGAAGAGGTCATCGAGGATGGGACGAATGGCCATCTCGTCGACTTTTTTGACACCGAGACGCTGGCGGAGCGCGTCGCTTCGGCGCTGCACAATCCGGCCGCGACGACGACATTGCGGAACAATGCGCGGCAAACCGTCGTCGAGCATTACGATCTGAAGAGCATCTGCCTGCCCGCACACCTCGCACTGATCCACCGTCTCAGCGGCATTGACCCGGCCCCGGCCCCAGCCCCGGCCCCGGCCCCGGCGCGGCCCTCGCGCAAGCGCCGCAGCGGCGCGCGGCGGCCTGTGCTGGCCCCGGCCCAATGAGGGCGCTGGCCCGCCGGGAACGGCAGCTTCTCCCCGGTGCTCCCGACGCGACGATCCCAGCGGCGATCCCGGCGGCACCCGCCACCGCCAACCGCGCAGCGCCCAATGCAACCGCCAGGGTGGTATCGCTCGAGCCCGGCCTTTATGCCTTCAGCCTCGCCGCCGGGACCGACCTGGCGGCATCCGCGACCGGCTTTCCGCTGCCCGCCGTGCATGTCTGCGCGCCGGCGCATTCGGGCGGCCTGGTCGAGATCATCGACCCGTCCGGCGGCCCCGGCGCCTGGCTCGGCGGTCGCCACACGATGCTGTTTGTAAAGACATCGGCAGGCGGCGGCGCGGCCCTGGTAACGGCGTATTCCACGGGCGATCCGGACCGGGTTTGGCTCGCGCTCGATATTCGCCGCATCGACCCCGCGCGGCAAGCGCTCGCGGCGCCGCTGGCGCCCGGCCCTGGCAGCACCGCCGCAGCGCAGCAACGCGGCGAACTCGAAGTCGTCGCCCATATCCGCGGTCGCGGCGATGTTCGCTTTGCCGACGCGCCGTGGATCGGGCGCCTCGGGCCGGGGCTGTGGATCGAGGAATTTACCCTGCTGCCGCGGGATCCGTCAGCTGCTGCGGCGATCGAGTACAAGGGGTTGGTCGCGAGCGGCGCCGAGACCCCATGGATCGGCAGCGGCTCTCCTTGCGGCACGCGGGGACAGAGCCTGCCGTTGATCGGCTTCGCGATGCGGCAGAAGGCGGGTCAGGGCGGCGCGCTGTTCGATTGCGAATATGCCGGCTATTTCCAGTCGGGAGTGACCGCGGGTCCGGTTCGCAATGGCGCACCGTGTCGATCGCCGACCAACGCCGACCCGCTCGAAGGCCTGCAATTGCGCATTACCCCGCGCGCGAACCGCGCCGTTCCGGCCAAGCCCGAATAGCACGCCGGCGTCAAGCGAGGATCGCGCGCCGCCGCAATTCCTCGACCAGTTCGTCGGCGAGGGCGTCAGGGTCCTCGTCGACCGTCAGCAGGCAAATATCGGGCGTTTGCGGCGCTTCGTAGGCGGAATCGATCCCGGTAAAATTGGGGATCGCGCCGGCTTGCGCCTTCGCATAAAGCCCCTTCGGATCGCGCCTGATACATTCGGCGATCGGGGTATCGACGAATACTTCGAGGAAGGGATGCGGTGCGGCAATCTCGCGCGCCATCTGACGATCGGCCCGAAACGGCGAGATGAAGGCGCAGATCGCGATCAGTCCGGCGTCGCCCAGGAGCCGGGCGACTTCGCCGACCCGCCGGATGTTCTCGACCCGGTCGGTGTCGGTAAAGCCGAGATCCCGGTTCAGTGCGTGGCGGACATTGTCGCCATCCAGCAGCATCGTGTGGCAGCCGATGGCCAGCAGCTTCTGTTCGAGGCGATTGGCGATGGTGGATTTTCCGGCCCCCGACAGTCCGGTAAACCACAGCACCGCCGGGTGATGCCCCTTGAGATGCGCACGCTGCTGCGGGCTGATCGCCGATTCGTGCCAGTGGATATTGGTGGCCCGCCGCAACGCAAAGGCGACCACCCCGGCCGCTGCGGTTTCCTGCGTCAGGCGGTCGATCAGGATGAACCCGCCGGTCTCGCGGCTCTTCTGATAGGGGTCGAACGCCACCGGCACGCTGGTCGCCAGATTGCAGAACCCGATTTCGTCGAGGGCGAGGGTGCGCGCGGCGATATGAGCGCCGCTGTCGAGATCGATCCGGTGCTTGACCGCGGTGACCGTGGCCGATGCCGTTCGGGTGCCGATCTTGAGCCAATAGGAGCGCCC
>DATLTH010000172.1:0-4246 GCA_035533695.1 Allostellaceae bacterium
TGCCGGCGGGCGGGGAGGGACCGACGATGCCGCGCTTCGGCGCTGCCTTCACCGATGCGCAGCTGGCGGCGCTGCTCGGCTACATTCGGGCGCATTATGCCGATATGCCGGCATGGCCGGATCTGGCGGCCCAGGTGCACAACATTCGCCACAGTAAAAAGCGACCATGATCACCTTGACCGTCAACGGCGCCTCGCATCGCCTGGACATCGACCCGGCAACGCCGCTGCTCTATGCGTTGCGCGGCGAGCTCGGGCTCAACGGCGCCAAATTCGGCTGCGGCCTCGGCCAGTGCGGCGCCTGCACCGTGCTCGTCGACGGCGAGCCGGTCTATTCCTGCCTGGTGCCGGTTGCCGCCTTGCAAGGGCGCCCGATCAAGACGGTCGAGGGGCTGGGCACGGCGGACAAGCCGGGCCCGCTGCAACAGGCCTTCATCGACGAGCAGGCGGCGCAGTGCGGCTATTGCATCGCCGGCATGATCATGCGCGCCGAGGCATTGCTCGACCGCAACCCGGCGCCGTCGGACGACGAGATCCGCGCCGGGATGGCGGCGAATTTGTGCCGCTGCGGGACCCACCTGCGGATTATCCGGGCGATCCGGCGGGCCAGCGAGGCATTACAGAAGGCAGCAGCCGCAGCAAAGCCGCAGGCGCGCCGATGACCGCGATCCTGTCGCGCCGCGCGGTCCTCGGCGGCGGCGCTCTCCTCGTCAGCTTCTCGCTATTGCCGCCACGCCTTGCCGCGCAAGGCGCCGGCGACGCTGCGGCCGGGCTTCCCGGCAGCCTCGCCCGGACGCCGATGCTCGATGCCTGGATCCGCATCGCCGGCGACGGCAAGATCACCGTCTTTACCGGCAAGGCCGAGCTCGGCCAGGGCCTGATGACCGCGCTCATTCAGATCGCCGCCGAGGAATTGGTCGTCATGCCTCAGGCGATTACCCTCGTCACCGCCGACACCGCGCGCACCCCAAACGAGGGCTATACCGCCGGCAGCCATTCGATGCAGGACAGCGGCACCGCGATCCGCCACGCCGCCGCGCAGGCGCGGGTGCTGCTGATCGGCGCCGCTGCGGCGCGGCTAAAGCTGCCCGCCGAGCAATTGCACGCCGATAAGGGCCTGATCATCAGCGATGACGGCAGGCATATCGGCTACGGCGATCTGGTCGGCGATCAGCTGTTGCATGTCCGCGCCGAACCGCAATCCACGTTTGTCGACCCGACGCTTTATCGCCTGATCGGCACGCCGATGCCGCGCGTCGATATCCCGGCCAAGGTTACCGGCGGTGCGGCGTTCGTGCATGACTTGCGCCTGCCCAACATGGCGCATGGGCGGGTCGTGCTGCCGCCGTCCTATCGCGCCACGCTGCGCCAGGTGGAAAGTTCTGCTGCCGAGCACCTGCCGGGGGTTCTCAAAATCGTTCGCGACGGCAGCTACCTCGCGGTCATTGCCGAGCGCGAACACCAGGCGGTCATGGCGATGCGGACGCTCGCCGCGGCCGCGATCTGGGATGAAAAGCCCGATCTGCCGGACCCCGCCTCGCTGTTTGAGACGCTCGCCGCATTGCCCGCCGAGCAGGTGAAGGTGCGCGACGATGCGGTCGAGATGCCGCCCGGCACCCGCGTGGTCGGCGCGCGCTACCGGCGGGCCTACCAGATGCACGGCGCGATCGGTCCGTCCTGCGCGGTCGGACAATTCGCCAACGGCATGCTGACGGTGTGGACGCACAGCCAGGGGGTCTACCCGTTGCGCGGGGCGCTCGCCCAGTTGACCGGGCTCGAGCCCGACAAGGTGCGGGTCATCCAGATGCAGGGGTCGGGCTGCTATGGCCATAACGGCGCGGACGATGCCGCGGCCGACGCTGCGCTGCTGGCGATGGCATTGCCCGGCCGGGCGGTGCGGGTGCAGTGGATGCGCGAGCAGGAGCACACCTGGGAGCCCTATGGATCGGCGATGCTGACCGAAATGCGCGCCGCCCTCGATTCCGACCACCGGATTGTCGCCTGGGAATATCGGGTGCGCAGCATGACGCACGCGACCCGTCCCGACGGCAAGGCCGGCAATTTGGTCGCCGCCTGGCACCGCGCCCGGCCGATTCCCCAGCCGGCGCCGCGCCCGATCCCACTGCCCGAAGGCGGTGGGGATCGCAATGCGGCGCCGCTCTACACGATCCCGAAGGCTCGAATCATATACGATTTCGTGCCGGCGATGCCGCTTCGCGTCTCGGCATTGCGCGCTCTGGGCGCCTACATGAACATTTTTTCGATCGAGAGCTTCATGGACGAGCTGGCGCAGGTCGCTGGGGCCGACCCGGTCGATTTTCGCCTGAAACATCTCGACGACCGGCGCGCCCGCGAGGTCGTCGACAAGGCCGCCACCCGGTTTGCCTGGTCGGCCTTCGACCGTCGCTACGGAAGCGGCCGCGGCTTCGGCTTTGCCCAATACAAGAACCTCGCCGCCTATCTGGCCGTGGCGGTCGAGGTCGCGGTCAACCATGAGAGCGGCCACGTCCGGCTGGTGCGCGCGGTCGCGGCGGTCGATAGCGGCGAAGCGGTCAATCCCGACGGCATCAAAAACCAGATCGAGGGCGGCATCCTGCAGGCGGCGAGCTGGACCCTCTACGAGAGCGTCGGCTTCGACCGTACCCGGATCACCAGCCGCGACTGGAGCAGCTACCCGATCCTGCGCTTTCCGGCGGTCCCCGACTCGATCGAGGTCGCGGTCATCGATCGGCCGGGCAGCCCGTTCCTCGGCACCGGCGAGGCCGCGCAAGGCCCGGCCGCCGCGGCGATCGCCAACGCCATCGCCGACGCTGCCGGCGTGCGGCTGCGCGACCTCCCGATCACCGCCGCCCAGGTCAAGGCGGCGATCGGGGTGTAGCCGGCAAGGCGCTCAGTGCGGAGACGTCACCGATTACCAGCAGAACAGAGTGAAGGGAAAGCACCCGGAATAGTAATAATAGGGAGCATAGTTCGCCGGTGCGGGGTAGTAGGCGTACGGATAGTAGCCTGGACGATAGTAATAATATGTCGGATTATAATATGAGACGCCGGTATTGTAATATGGGACCCGACCTCGCACCCAATGATGGTGCCTGATCCAATGGTGGTGATAGCGGTGATGCCGGTATGCCGCCGCAGGCGGTGCGAGCAGCACGAGCGCCAGCATGACGGCGGCGAGGGCACCCAGTATTTTCGTCACGGCTTCCTCCGCAATTGGCCCATATGGGATAACCTCAGACGCGCGACGTTGCTTCGGATTGCGCGTTGCCGGTTGAGCGGGGCAACCTTTACCACACGGCAGGAGGAACGTCATGGCCACGATCGAACCCTACGCGGCAAAAAGCGTCTACGATCCGCCGGCCTATGCCCAGGCGGTCAAGGTCAGCGGCGCGCGGACCATCCTGTATATCGCCGGGCAGGTCGCCTACCGGCCGGATGGCGGCGCGGCCCACCCCGGCGACTTCAAGGCGGTTGCGGTGCTGTGAGCTTCTCCGGGCACAGGGGTTGCGCAATGGGCTGGCCGGACCACGAGTGATGACCAGACCCGTCGCCATCATCCGGCCGCTCCTCGCGCTCGCCATTGCCGGCGCCGCCCTCGGCGGCTGCAGCACGCCGCATCCCTACGTCAGCGAGGGGGATCACAAATCGGTCACCGTCAACTATGGCGGAAATATCGATAGCGCCTTGCCGCTCGCGCGCCAATATTGCGCCCGCTTCGAGCGCACGCCGAAGCTCGTCGATTCCGGCCCCGATGTCGCCTATTTCAACTGTGTCCCGCGCTGAGCGGCGCAGCGGCGTAGGGGGCGCGCGATGCGGCATTGGGGAAGATTTGCACAGGCGGCCTGCGCCGCCGGTCTTTTCGTTGTGTGCTGGCCGGCCGCGCTGTCGGCGGCCTCGTGCGACGATTACGACGCCGCCAGCCCGGCGCTTACCGCCCAGATCACGCTCACGTCGAGCGATGCCGTCGACGAGCGCGGGGACGAACTGCGCAGCTTCATCGCCACCGGGAGCCTCGGCCGGGTCGATGCCACGGTTGCCTCGTCCACCCCGCCCGGCATCGTTCGCGCCGTCTCGGCGGTGCCGCGTCTCAGCCGTTTCTCGCCCCGCTACGGCGAACGGCTGAAGGGGATCGCAATTGCCGTCTCGCTCAAACGCGGCGCTACGCCGGTGACGGTCGCGGTCCGCTTGCGGCAGGTCTGCGCAAGGTACTTCCGCGACACCTTCCTGTATTACTGAGCGCCGGCCAT
>DATLTH010000173.1:0-2246 GCA_035533695.1 Allostellaceae bacterium
GGATCGCGAAGGCGATGCCGGCGAGGATCAAAACCGGACGCGCCAACGCCAGCGGGCTCAGTCCGGCGGCGCGCATCACCACCAGTTCGCTTTCCGCGGCGAGCCGATGAAAGACGAACAGGACGGCAATAAAGGCGCCGATCGGCAGGACGACGTCGAGAAACCTGGGCAGGATCAAGAGTGCCAGATAGAGGAACAATTCGACCGACAATCCGCGGTTGACGATCAGATCAACCAGCCGCAGCGACTGGGCCAGCCACACCGCCGCGCTGAGCGCCCCGGTAACGAACAGCATCATACTGAATGACTGCCGCAGGATGTAGCGGTCGAGACTGGTCATCTCAGGCATCATAGGGACGCCAGCCCGGGCCTGCTACCGGTTTCCCCGCCGGCAATGCGATCGCGACCGGTGCCATTGACAGGTGCCGGCGCCCCGGCTACCGCTTCCGCCCGGCGATGAATATTCGCGAAGGCCGGATCGACCATGGATGCCCGTGCCCCCACCAGGAGCGACGAGGAACCGGTGCTGCCGACAGACGGCCGTTTGCGCTGGAGCTATTCGGCGCGCCAGGTCTTCGCGTTTGACCGGAAGATTGCGCAACGCTACCGGTTGCGGCTCGCGCGCTACGCCGTGCTGGCACAGGACATCGACTCGTGGGCGGGCGAGGCGGCGCGAGCCGGCCGCGTCCTTTCGCTGTTCGACTGCGGCTGCGGCTGGGGAGGTCTGGTCCACTGCCTCGAAGCCGAGCCCAATTTCACCAATCTCGCAATCTCCGCATCCGACCGCACCGATCAGGTCACCCATAAGAGGGACATTTACCGCGAATTTTTCGTCGGTGACCTGACCGATGGCTACCCCGAGATCCCGTCGAACCATTACGACGTCGTGGTATGCGAGCAGGTGCTCGAGCATCTCGAATGCCTCGACGTGGCGCTTGCCACGCTGGCGCGGGTGGTGCGTCCGGGCGGGGTGCTGGCGATCGGCGTGCCGATCTTTTTCCCGCCGCTGCACTTGGCTCGCAAGTACCTGGTGCCGCGCGTCGCGCGCTTGATCGGGCATCCGGAGACCGCCAGCCATTTGCAGGCTTTTTCGCTGTTTTCGTTGCGGCGGCTGTTGCGCGCATATCCCGAGCTGCGCATCGTCAAGACGCGTGGCTTTCGCATCGTATCCGGCGGCCTGTTGCGGCCGCTGGAAAATTACGCCTGGTGGTGGCGCTTCAACCGGCGCCTCGGCGAGCTGCTGCCGGCCTTGTGCATCGAGGTGCAGGTTTTACTCGTCAAATCGCCGGCATAAACGGCAGGATTGACAGGCGCCAGTGCAGCGTTTATCGCGCCGCAAGACCGGTGTGAGTGCTTGCGCAGGAAAGCCCGATGAAAATCAAGTTTGCCGAATTCGCGCTGCCCCGCTCCGGTGCCGTCGTTGTCGGCGCCTGGGAAGACCGCGTGTTGACCGCGCCGGCGCGGCGCCTCGACGAAGCGACCGGCGGCGCGGTCGCTCGCGCGGTCGCCGCCTCGCCCCGCTTCCACGGCAAGAAGAACGAGCTGATAGCGATCATCGGACCGCCGCATCCCGCGCTCGGCCGCATCGTCGTCGCCGGCCTCGGCAAGCCTGAGGCAGTCGACGCGCGGCTGTTGCAGGATCTCGGCGGCGCCCTCGTCGCGCATCTGAACGGCGCCGGCGAGAGCGAGGCCGAGTTCGCGATCGATCTCGGCGAGGGGGCTGCGGTCAAGCCGGCCGACGCCGCCGCTCAGCTCGCCTTCGGCGCCGCGCTGCGCTCCTACCGCTTCGACAAATACCGCACGACGCAGAAGCCCGAGCAGAAACCCTCGCTCGCTGCCGTCACCGTCGCCGCCGCGGCGCCTTCCGCCGCCGAAACGGCGTATCGCGCGCTCGGCGCGACCGCCGACTCCGTGTTCTTCACCCGCGATCTGGTGTCGGAGCCCGCCAACACGATCTACCCCGAAACCCTGGCGGAGCAGGCCGCCACGCTGGCCAAACTCGGCCTGTCGGTGGAGATCCTCGACGAAGATCGCATGCGCGAACTCGGCATGGGCGCGCTCCTCGGCGTCGCCCAGGGCAGCGCCCGCCCGCCGCGCGTTGTCGTCATGCAGCATAATGGCGGCCCGCCCGGCAGCGCGCCCGTTGCCTTCATCGGCAAGGGCGTCACCTTCGACACCGGCGGCATCTCGATCAAGCCGGCCGCCGGCATGGGCGAGATGAAATGGGACATGGCCGGGGCCGGCGT
>DATLTH010000174.1:0-8983 GCA_035533695.1 Allostellaceae bacterium
CATGGGCTCGGATCCTCGAACGGGCCGGCGCGCCTGATAGCGCACACATCTTAATTTAGCCGAAACATCGGACGCAATGACGCCAAAACGCCCCTCGCGGAGCGGTGTCACCGGATCGTGCACTCCGGCTGCATCAGGGCGCGCCGGCTCGCGCCTTTAGTATGGAGGCGTCGGGCGGCGATCCCGCATCCAGCTTTCAAGCGGACGCTCTTCCGATCGCCCAAGAATTGCCGCTGGCGCCAGCTTAATCGGGATGGGGCCCCTCGGCCTTGTTCTCCAGCACCGTGCCGGTCTGGGCATCGACGCCGACCTCGTACGTCTTCGTGCCGCGCTTGATGTCGAACGAATAGCGCAGCCCGGTGCCGCCGCTCTCCTTTTCCAGTTCCTGGTCGGTAATCTTGCCGGGAACCGCTTTCAGGGCGATCGCGCGCGCCTGATTGATGTTTACCTTGGCGCCTGACGCAAGCTCTTGCCCGGTATAGGCGAAGGCAGCCATCGGCGCGGCCGCCAGCACCGTGCAGAAAAACGCAAGACCAGCCGACCGTGAAAATTTTTTCATTCTACGCTCTCCTGAAGCAATGGAGGGGTACATCGCAATCGCAATATGGGTACGCAGGACTTGCGGCCCCCCCCCGTCATCAAGATTACATTTCCGTAATGTCGTTGAAATTAAACCAGGACTGGTCAATCTAATTCGTTTTCGAGGCTGGCGTGTGCCCGCGCGGCACTGTGTGCGCGCGCTGTCATATCTATGGCTTTGCCGGATCGGCGATCGCTTGAGAAACTGGGATACGGCTTGCGTGCCGATGCGAAGGTGACGGATGACGGCAACGTCATGAATGACGCTCGCGATATGGTGTTGAGCAAGGTTCCTGCGGTCATCCCAAAGCCTGGCGCAATTGCCGGCTGGCGACGACCAGCATCGCCAGGTCGGGGTTCGCGGTGCCGCGCAACTCGGCGGCAATCGCCTCGGCGGGGCCGCGTTGGCTCGCGTGCGCCGTGAGCCAGGCGGCGACCGGATCGTCTGCGCCGTCCGATCCCGTCAGCACCCGGGCGGCGAACTCGACCTGCAAGCCGTAGAAATCGTCGAGCAGGGTCTCGGCCGCGGTCTTCTGCCACGACGTCTCGGCCGGCAGGCGGCGTGCCGCCTCGCGCATCTCGTCGAGCGCGAATCGGGCGCCGACGTCGTAAAGCGTCCGCGCGGCGCGGTCGATCGGCCGAGAGGTGCGCTCGGCCAACTCGCCGACCTCGAGCGCGGTGGTCAGGAAAATGATGCCGGCGACCCGCGCCGCCAGAGATTGCGGCACGCCGGCATCAACCAACCGGGCCGCACGCCGGTCGAGCAATGACCGTTCGCCCGGCGGCAGCAAGTCCGCGATGACCGAGGCGAGATGTGCGACCGCCGGCGCAAACCGGGCGGTCTCGCGCCCCAGATCGAGCCGGTTATTGTGCAGCAGCCACGCCGCTTCGTGCTCGATGACGCCGGCAATGTCGAGCAGCATCTCGCTTTGCAGCCGTCCGGGCACCCGGTTGTCGAGCGCCTCGATCTCGGCCCACAATACCGGCAAAGCGAACACCTCGCGGACGATCCGGTAGCTGCGCGCGATGTCGGCCGCATCATGTCCGGTGCGGGCGCGCAGGTCATGCACAAAGGTGATGCCGGCGCGGTTGACGAGATCGTTGGTCACCACCGTCGCGGTAATCTCGCGCCGCAGCGGGTGAGCTGCGATCTGCGCCGCAAAGCGCTCGCGCAGGGCGGGCGGGAAATAATTGCGCAGATCGCCGGCGAGTTCGGGACGGTCGGGCAGATCCGACGCGACGAGGTCGTGGTCGAGCGACATCTTGGCATAGGCAAGCAACACCGCCAGCTCGGGACGGGTCAGTCCCTGGCGCGCGGCGGCGCGGGTGGCGAGGGTCTCGTCGTCGGGCAGGAATTCGAGGCTGCGGTCGAGCCGGCCCAGCCGCTCGAGATCGCGGATCAATCGGATCTGGCGATCGAGCGCGCCGGAAAACGCCCCGCGGAACGGCGCCAAGCCGCGGGCCTCGGCGACCGACAGCGCTTCGCCTTGCAGGTAATTGTCGCGCAACACCAGCGCGGCGACGTCGTCCGCCATCTGCGCCAACAGCGGGTCGCGTTCCTGACGGCCCAGCGTCCCCGCCGCGATCGCGCTCCCCAGCAGGATCTTGATGTTGACCTCGTGGTCCGACATCGAGACGCCGGCCGAATTGTCGATGGCGTCGGTATCGATCCGGCCGCCCTTCAGCGCATAGGCGACGCGGCCCTTCTGGGTGACGCCGAGATTGGCGCCTTCGCCCACCACCGTGGCGCGCAGCGCCTCGCCGTCGACGCGCAACGCATCGTTGGCGCGGTCGCCGACTTCGGCATGGCTCTCGCCCCTGGCCTTGACGAAGGTGCCGATGCCGCCGAAGAACAACAGATCAATCTCGGCCGTCAGCAGGTGGCGGATCAGCTCGGCCGGGGTCAGGTGGTCCTGCGCGATGGCGAAACGCTGCTTCATCTCGGCGCTGATCGGGATCGCCTTCAGGGCGCGCTCGAAGACGCCGCCGCCCGCGGAGATCAATGCCGGATCGTAATCGGCCCAGCTCGACCGCTGCAGATGGAACAGCCGCTGGCGCTCGGCAAAGCTCGTCGCCGGGTCGGGGTCGGGGTCGACGAAGACGTGCAGGTGGTTGAACGCGGCGAGGAGGCGGGTGTGGCGCGACATCAGCATGCCGTTGCCGAACACGTCGCCCGCCATGTCGCCGACCCCGACGACGGTGAAATCGCCGGTCTGGATGTCGCGGCCGAGCTCGCGGAAGTGGCGCTTCACCAATTCCCACGCGCCGCGCGAGGTGATCTCCATTTCCTTGTGGTCGTAGCCTTTGGAGCCGCCGGAGGCGAAGGCGTCGCCGAGCCAGAAGCCGTATTCCTCGGCGATGCCGTTGGCGATGTCGGAGAAGGTAGCGGTGCCTTTGTCGGCGGCGACGACGAGATAGGGATCATCGCCGTCATGCCGAACGATTTCGGGGGGCGGCACGACGTGGTGCCCGATAGCTCCATTAGCAGCCCCGTTGGCGCTGACAATGTTGTCGGTCAGGTCGAGCAGGCCGCGGATCAGAATTTTGTAGCATTCGACGCCCTCGGCCGCGAATTGCTCGCGGGAAAGGGGAGGGCGCTTGACGACGAAGCCGCCCTTCGAGCCGACCGGGATGATGACCGCGTTCTTGACGGTCTGCGCCTTCATCAGGCCGAGAATTTCGGTGCGGAAATCCTCCCGGCGGTCGGACCAGCGGATGCCGCCGCGCGCCACCTTGCCGGCGCGCATGTGGACGCCTTCGGCCCGCGGGCTGTAGACATAGATTTCGTAGAGGGGGCGCGGCAGCGGCAACAGCTCGATTGCATGCGATTCGAGCTTGACCGCGAGCGCCGGCTTTGGCTCGCCGGACGGCAGGCGCTGGTAGTAGTTGGTGCGCACCGATTTCAGGATGAGCGTCAGATACGCGCGCAGGATGCGGTCCTCGTCGAGGCTCTCGACCGCATCGAGTGCGTGGTCGATCGCCTGGATTTCGCCGATCGCATCGAGCGAGTCCGTCGCGGCGCGGGCCGGATCGAAGCGCGCCTCGAACAGCTGCACGAGGCGGCGCGCGACCCCTGCGTGGCGCGCCAGCGTGTCTTCCATGTAGTTTTGGCTGAAGGTCGAGCCGGCCTGGCGCAAGACCTTGCAGTAGAGCCGCAGAACGGTGGCCTGCCGCGCCGACAGGCCGGCGGCGAGGACGAGCCGGTTGAACCCGTCACTCTCGACCGCGCCGGTCCATGCCGCGAGCAGCGCCTCCTCGAAGCGCTGGCGCAGGGCGGCGGTGAGCGGCGTCGGGACGGCGCCGTCGCCGAGGGTGAATTCGTGGATCCACACCGCACGCCCGTCGGTCGTGTCGATGCGGAACGGCTCTTCGGCGATGATGCGCAAGCCGAGGTTTTCGAGGATCGGCAAGACGTCCGACAAAACGATCGGATCACCGAGGCGGTAGAGCCGGAGGCCCGGACCGTCGCCCGCGTCGTCGCTTTTTGTGCGGGGATGCAGCGAGGCTTCCATGACGGATCCCGCCAGGACCGCCTCGATGCGGTCGAAATCGGCGATCGCCTGGGCCGGCTCGGTGCGCGCCTGGTAGGCGATCGGGAACGGCATCAGCCGGCGCAGCCGGGCGCCCCCGGCGGCTTCGCCGAAGGCGGCAAACGCCGCGTCCTGGACCCGGTCCGGCCAGCCGCGTCCCGCCTCGGTGAGGCGCTGCTCCAATGCGGCCACATCGACCGCGGGCACCGCGCCGCGGGTAACCCGGATGATGAACTGCACGCGCGCCAGCACCGCATCGTCGAGATGGGTGTAGTAGTCGGTGACCGTGCCGGCAAACGCCTGTTCGAGGATCGCGGCGAAATTCTGCCGCAGGCGCGTGTCGTAGCCGTCGCGCGGCACGTAAACGAGGCACGAGACGAAGCGTTCGAGCGGGTCGCGCCGCACGAACAGGGCGATGCGCTGGCGCTCCTGCAGATTGAGGATGCCGATCGCGGTGTCGTAAAGCTCGTCCTCGGTGATCTGGAACAATTCGTCGCGCGGAAAGTTGTCGAGGATATGGGCGAGCGCCTTTTCGTCATGGCTCTGCGGCGCAAGACCGGCGCGCTCGATGATGTGCCGCACCTTTTGCCGGAGCAGCGGGATTGCGTGCGGATCGCGGCTGTAGGCCGAGGAGGTGAACAGCCCGACAAACAGCCGCACGCCGATGACCTCGCCCGCCCTGTCGAACCGGCGAATGCCGATCGCATCCATGCGAGCGGCGCGGTGCACGGTGGCGCGGCGCTCGGTCTTGGCGATAATCAGCAATTCGCGGCGCCGGACGAATTGCTGCACGTCCGCCGGCAATGCCGCGAGGTCGCGCAGGCCGCCGAAAACCGAATAGCCCGCCTCGGCCAGGATGCCGAGCGCCGGCAGCGCGGGTTCGGCATCTCCCGGGAAAACGTATTCGCGGAAGCCCAGATAGGTGAAATTGTCGTCGTCGAGCCAGCGCAGAAAATCGCTGCCCTCGGCGATCTCGGCGGGCGGCAGCGGCGGCGGCGCGCTGCCGATCTCGCGGGTGATCGACTGCAACCTCTGGCGCATCCTTTGCCAGTCCAAGACCGCGCGGCGGACATCGCCGAGCACCGCCTCGATCCGGCCGGCAAGCGCCTCGCGCTCGGCGGGATCGGGCTCGCGGGTGATCGCCAGCTGCATCCACAACTCGCGCCGCGCGCCGTCCCCGTCCTGGAGTGCGGCGACGTCGCCGTCCTCGTCGCGACCGACGCTCAGAACAGGGCGGATCGCCAGACGGACCTCACGGCCGCTCTCGTTGACCGCGGCCAAAACCGAATCGACGAGAAACGGCGTGTCGTCGCCGACAATCTCGACGATCGTATAGGGCGACGACCAGCCATCGGTGGCGCTGTCGGGGTTGTACACCCGCAGCCTGGGCGTAAAGCTGCGGCGGCCGGCAGCAAAACGCCACAATGCGAGGGCCGCGCCACACAACTCGGCCGCGTCGCGCGCGGCGACATCGCTCGGCGGGGCATGCTCGTAGAACTGCGCGACAAAGCGGGGCAATAGCGCGCGTTCCGCCGTTGCCCCGAGCTGGCGGGCCAGGGCCTCGGCCGCGCGGACCCGTTCGGCCTTTGTTGCCTCGATCGTGTTCGTCACATACGTTCTCCGTTCGGCGCCGTGAGGGTCGTGCCTCGCCGGCGACGGGGCAAGCGCTTTGCGGTGCGCGCATCGTGCCGCCATCGTGCGCGGCCGGACACGGCAAAATGCTGGAAAATTCTCCGGCATTTGCGATGATACAGAGTCGGTCGGCGGCTCGACCTCGGATGGGGACGCGCACCCTTTTGCAGCGATTTCTCTACTTTGTGCGCCGGAATATCGTCTACTGGCTGCCGTTGACGGTGCTGCTGGCGGCGACCGTCGCGCATCTCTTCACCCCCGAATTGTTCAACCGCTTGTCGCTGCTTGCCTTCGACAGGTACCAGCAGGCGTTGCCGCGCCAGGCGTCGCCCGATTTCCCGGTGCTGATCGTCGACATCGACGAGCACAGCCTGAAAGAGATCGGGCAGTGGCCGTGGCCGCGCACCGTGCTTGCCAAGCTCGTCGACAAGCTGGGCAAAGCGGGTGCCGCCGTCGTCGCGTTCGACGTGCTGTTCGCCGAGCCCGACCGTACGTCGCCGCAAATGCTGATATCGCTGTTGACCGAGCGGGGCGCCAGCGCCGAGGAGGCGAAGCGGTTGCTCGCAGCCACGCCTGACCCCGACCAGCAGTTCGCCGCGGCAATGGCCAAGACCCCGGTCGTCGTCGGCTTCAACCTGACCGGAACAAGCGGCAAGGGCAAGCCGCTGATCAAGGCCGGCTACGCAGTCCTTGGCGCCAAGAACGAGGACCCCTGGCGCTATGTCGATCGCTTTCCCGGATCGGTCGCGGCCCTGCCTGAGCTGCAAAAGGCAGCCGCCGGCAATGGCTTTGTCAACGAACCCTCGGACTGGGACAATATCGTGCGGCATGTCCCGCTGGTGTTTCGGCTCGGCAACAAGCCGGTGCCCTCCCTCGCCGCGGAGGCGATGCGGGCCGGGCTGGGGGCGCACGGCTATATCGTCCGCTACGCCGGCGCGCAGGCGGAGAAGAGCTTCGGCGAGAATACCGGCCTCAACGCGATCGAGATCCCGATCCCGGCGCTCGGCAAGGCGATAAAAATCCCGGTCAATCGCGCCGGCCAGGTTGCGGTGTATTACGCGAAACGCGATCCGCGGCGCTATGTGTCCGCCGCCGACATTCTCGACGGCAAATTCGACCCGAAACGCGTCGCCGATCACATCGTGCTGGTCGGCTCGTCGGCGGCCGGGCTGAACGACCTGAAGGCGACGCCGATTGCCCCGGACATGCCGGGGGTCGAGGTCCATGCCCAGCTGATCGAGCAGATCCTCGATCACAATTTTCTGTTCCGTCCGGATTGGGCGCCCGGCGCCGAAATCATATTCGCCTTGCTGATCGGATTGGTCTTGATCGGAACGATCCCGCGGTTCGGGGCCTTGCCGAGCGCCGGGGTCGCGGGCCTCGCGATCGTCGCGGTGGCGGCGATGTCATGGTTTGCCTTCCGCAGCGGCGGTTTTTTGGTCGATCCGGTAGTGCTGGACGGCGGCGAAGCGCACGTGCTGATCGACCCGGTCTACCCGATCGCGGTGTTGGCCATGGTTTATGTCGTCAGCACCTTGGTCAACTACCGGCAGACCGAGCAACGCCAGCGCGAAATCCGCCAGGCCTTCTCGCTCTATATGTCGCCGCAATATGTCGAGCAGCTGGCGCGGCACCCGGAAAAGCTGGTGCTTGGCGGCGAAATCCGCGTGATGACGATCATGTTCTGCGACATCCGCGGCTTCACGACGCTGTCCGAGGGGATGACCTCGCACGAGCTCGGCCAGCTGATCAACGAATTCCTGACGCCGATGACCGAGATCGTCATGGCCCACAAGGGCACCGTCGACAAGTACATCGGCGACTGCATCATGGCGTTCTGGAATGCGCCGCTCGACGATCCCGATCATGCGAAAAATGCGGTCGCCGCCGCCCAGGGCATGCGGCGCAAGCTGGTCGACCTGAATGCCGCATGGGCCGCCGCCGGCCGGCGCACGCTGCAGATCGGCATCGGCGTCAATACCGGGGAGTGCAGCGTCGGCAATTTCGGTTCGCACCAGAAGATGAATTATTCGCTGCTCGGCGATCCGGTCAATTTGGCGTCGCGGCTGGAAGGCCTCACAAAGCTGTATGGCGTCGATCTGATCCTCGGCGAGGAGACCGCGCAACGGCTCGACGCGCCGGGCCTGATCGAACTCGATCTGGTCGCCGTCAAAGGCAAGACGCAGGCGGTGCGCATTTTCACCCTGCCGCCGCATTTGGTGGAGGCCCAGCCGTATCTGGCGCGGCATGCCGCTTTGCTGGCCGCCTATCGCCGGCGCGATTGGGATGCCGCGCTCGGCCTGCTCGAGGATCCGGTGCTCGCCGCGGAGCGCGAGATGGCGCCGGTATACGGTCTGTTCCGCGAGCGCATCGCCGAAATGCGGGTCGAACCGCCGCCCGCCGATTGGGATGGCGTGTTCGTCGCGCATGAGAAATAACGCACACGCTCAGGCGGTCGCGGGGACTCCGCGGGGGTGAGGGGGCGCCGCCGAGCCGGCGATTCCCCGACCACCGCCAATGATCGGGAATGGCTGCCGGACGCGAGCGCCGCCGGGCATGCCTGAAAAATCGCCATCTTGCCGCCATCTGCCGCCATCTGCCGCTTCCTGCGCCATTTGCCGATCGATCGGGCTTCAACCTTTGCTAATCATCGAGGATAATAATCCCAGGGGTTGAAGGGGAGGCGCGACGCCATTCATTGGCGGTTCGTGGCCGGCGTAGAACCTTGACCTGGGGAGAGCGGCGCCCGGGAGGAAATGAATGGGGGTCATGGCGTTTGAGGTGTGCCGGCAGAGCCGCGATGCGCGGTGGATTGTCCGCCTCGGCGATGCCGTCTACGGTTCCTATCTCGACCGGGAGCAGGCGCTGCTCGACGCCGTCGAAGCGGCGCGCGATGCGCTGCAGTCTGGTCGCGAAGCGCAGGTCTGGGTCCGCGACCACAGCCGAGCCGACCGCGTCTTCTGACCCGGCTCTGAGTTCTCCCAAAGCGAACCCTCTCCGAAGCCTGGAGAGGGTTGCTTGCTGTCTCGCCGCCGCTACTTTTGCTCGACCTTTTTCTCTACTTTCTTGGGCGCGGCCGCGGGGTGCGGAGCCGCCGGCCGAGGCGGCGCGGCATGCACCGGCTGCGGCCGAGGCGGCGCGGCATGCACCGGCTGCGGCCGAGGCGGCGCGGCATGCACCGGCTGCGGCCGCGGCGGCGCGGCATGCACCGGCTGCGGCCGAGGCGGCGCGGCATGCACCGG
>DATLTH010000175.1:0-7640 GCA_035533695.1 Allostellaceae bacterium
GCGAGGCAGGCGCCGATCGGGAAGCCGTTGCCGAGCGCCTTGGCGATCGCCATCACGTCGGGCGCGACGCCGGCGTGCTGATGGCCGAACAGCCGGCCGGTGCGGCCCATGCCGCATTGCACCTCGTCGAACACCAACAAGAGGCCGAACTCGTCGCAGATCTCACGCAGACCCTTCAGGTAATCGGCGGAGGGCGCGCGCACGCCGCCCTCGCCCTGCACCGGCTCAACCAGGATCGCTGCGGTCTCGTTGGTGATCGCGGCGCGCATCTCGTTCAAATTGTTGAAGGCGACGTGGTCGAACCCGTCCATCACCGGGCCAAAGCCTTTGAGGTACGCTTCGGCCCCGGCCGCGGCGAGGGTCGCGAAGCTGCGGCCGTGGAACGAGCCGTGGCAGCCGATCACCCGGTAGCGCTCGGGGTGCCCCGTTTCGCTCTGGTACTTGCGCGCCACCTTGATCGACAATTCGACCGCCTCGGCGCCCGAATTGTTGAAGAACACGGTGTCGGCAAAGCTGTTGGCGACGAGCCGCTCGGCAAGGCGCTGCTGGCCGGGGATCTGGAACAGGTTCGAGACATGCCACAGCTTCTTGGCCTGCTCGGTGACCGCATCGATCAGATGCGGGTGGCAGTGCCCCAATGAGGTGACGGCGATGCCGCTGGTGAAATCGAGGAACTTGCGCCCGTCGGTGGCGTAGAGATGGCAGCCCTCGCCATGGTCAACGGCAACATCCCACCGGCCATAGGTCGGCATAACGGCTGAGATCACGGGTTTTCTCCTGTGCGAATAGGGATTACGGAAAGGGATCGGCGCGACGGGTTATCGTCGTCGTCGTGCCGCCCGCGGCGCGACCGCTCGCGCCGCCATCCCGTACCGGCCTGTCATGCCGGGATCGCACATCATCGTCCCTCTCCTCGTCGTCCGGGCCGGCCGCGCCGCGCCCCGACGCATCGCGCAGGAAAGCCGCGGAGTATGGGGATCGGCGCGAAGCCTGTCAATTCGCCGATCGCCGCCGAGCCTTGTCCGGAAACCGGCGCTAGAACATCACGACGCTGCGGATCGTCTCGCCGCGCGCCAGGGCGGCAAAGCCGTCATTGATCTCGTCGAGGGCGATGTGGCGCGAGATCAGCTCGTCGAGCTTGAGCCTTCCGTCAAGACAGGCACGCGCCAATAGCGGGAAGTCGCGGGCCGGGCGCGCCCCGCCATAGCTCGACCGCCGGATGCGTTTCTCGCCCATCAGGCTGCCCCAGCGGAAAGCGACATCATGCGTCACATCGGTCTTGCCGAGCCAGATCACCTCGCCGCCGGGCCTCACCGCCTCGGCGCTCAGCCGGAAGGCGGCCGGACTGCCGGCGGCTTCGAAGACGACATCGGCGCCGCGCCCGGCGGTCTTGGCTTTGGCGACGGCAGCCGGATCCTCTGAGCGCCCGTCGACCAGGCAGGTCGCGCCGAGCCGCGCGGCGAGCGCCAGCTTCTTCGGGTCGAGATCGACCGCGATAATCTCGCCCGCTCCGGCGAGTCGCGCGCCCTGCACCGCCGACAGCCCGACCGCGCCGCAACCGATCACCATCACGGTGTCGCCGTAGGCGAGGCTCGCGATGTTGAGCGCCGCGCCGACCCCGGTCATCACGCCGCAACCCAACAGACAGGCGCGGTCGAACGGCAATTCTTTCGGCACGACGATCGCCTGGTGGTCGGCGACGACCGCGTATTCGGCAAAGGCGCCGAGAAACATCAGCTGCCGCAGGTCCCGCCCGTCGCCCAGCCGGGCATGCGTCGCGCCGTCAAAGCCGACGGCTTGCGGCCCATTTGCCAGATAGGTCTCGCACAGGATCGGCAGGTCGCGCTCGCAATAGAAGCAGTGGCCGCAATGCGGGTTCCACGACAGGACGACGTGGTCGCCGACATTCAGCCCGCATGCCGCCGGCCCGATTTCTTCGACAATGCCGGCCGCCTCGTGGCCGAGCACGATCGGCGTCGGGTAGCGCAACGACCCGGTGATGACTTCGAGGTCGGTATGACACAAACCCGCCGCCCTCACGCGCACCAGCACATCGCTGCCGCGGGGTTCGCTCGCGACGACCCGCTCGATCGTCATCGGCGTCCCGGCGCCGTGCAACACCGCCGCCCGATACTCGATCGTCATCTGCCGGCCCCTCGTCGTCCGCCGCCGGTCGCTTACGGGGTGCGGTGCAGCGGCGCGGCCTGGCGGGCGGACGGCCGGTCGTCGCGCACCTGGAAGGCGCCTTCGGCGATCTCGACCGGGCCGCCGCGGCACCAGCGCACGACAAAGGCGCCGGCCAGCGTCGCGTCGCGGAAATACACCGCGACGGCATCGTTGATGACGCCGCGCAACCCGGAAGGAGTCATCGCCCAGCCGGCGATGCCGCAATTGTCGTCGAGCCAGGCCTTGATCTCGTCGAGCCGCAGCCCGAGCCCCTGCGGCGGCACCGCGATGCGGATGCGCACCGGAAAGCGGCGCTCGGCCTCGCCGATCATCAGCTTCGAGCTGGCCGCCATGCGCGTTCCTTGTCTGTTCTTCGACAGGATCGCACGCTCGGCCGGACGTTGTCCAGCGCGCGGCGCCGACGGCGGCACGCCGCTGACAAGGGAACGATGGTGCGCCCGAGTGGAGTCGAACCACCACTCCTTTCGGAACACGGACCTGAACCGTGCGCGTCTGCCAATTCCGCCACGGGCGCCCGTGGATAAAGCCGGCGATCGGGTCGGCGGGAGATAAGCCGAGCCTGCCCCGATGTCAACGCCTGCCGCGCGCCGCGTGATCACGCCGGCGGGAAGCCGCCGGTCTGACGCAACGCCTCGGCGAGGGCGATGGCGCCGGCGAGCGCGACGTTGAGCGATCGGATGCCGGCCGCGAGCGGGATCACGACCCGCGCGGCGGCCGCCTCGTGCACGAAATCCGGCACGCCGGCGCTTTCGCGGCCCAAGAGCAGCGTGTCGGCGGCCGCAAACGCGAATCGGTGGAGCGGCACGGCGCCGCCGGTCGTCAGCAGGACGAGCCGCGAATACGGGTCGCGCTCGGCCAGGAAGGAAGCCCACGAGGCATGGCGGCGGATTGTCGCCCGTGCGGCATAATCAAGCGCCGCGCGGCGCAGCCGCCGGTCGTCGAGCAGAAAGCCGAGCGGCTCGATCAGATCGACCGGAACCGCAAAGCACGCCGCGAGGCGCAATAACGCCCCGGTATTCTGCGGGATATCGGGTTCATACAGCGCGAGACGCAAATCTTTTGTTCGCCTCCCTTGTTCCGCGCCGCTTGCATGCCGAGCCGCCGGCATTATAGGAACGCGCATTCGGCCAGCGTCGCTGCCGTTTTATGCGGCAGTCTGTCGCATAGTTCGGCTTCTTCAAGTGTATAGCTTGCCTGACGGTCGCCGCCCGCCGGTGCGCGGCGGATTGACGAGGTTGTGAATGTCGGATTTGGCGGGATCGCCGGGTGCAGCGGGACACGATGGCGGCACGCGGCGCGATTTTCTCACCCTGAGCGCCGGCGCTCTCGGCGGCATCGCGACGGTGATCGCGATCTGGCCGTTCATCGACAGTTTGAACCCGGCAAAGGACACGCTCGCCTTATCGACCACCGAGGTCGATCTCTCGCCGGTGCAGGTCGGCCAGCGGTTGACGGTCGCGTGGCGCGGCAAGCCGGTCTTCATCGATCATCGCCCGCCCGCCGAAATCAAGGCCGCGCAGGATGTCGACGTGGCAAGCCTGCGCGATCCGCAGACCGACGCCCAGCGGGTCAAGAAACCCGAATGGCTCGTCGTGATCGGCGTGTGCACGCATCTCGGCTGCATCCCGCTCGGCAACAAGCCGGGTGACGAGCGCGGTCCCTTTGGCGGCTGGTTCTGCCCGTGCCACGGATCGATCTATGACACCTCGGGGCGGATCCGACAGGGCCCGGCGCCGCTCAACCTGTTTGTGCCGCCCTACCAGTTCACCACCCCAACCGCCCTCAAGATCGGCTAGGAAGCGCCATGGCCGCATCCTCCTCCGGCGCCCCGTCCGGCGCTTCCGTCAACTACCCCGCTGGCCGGCTCGGCCGCGTCGTGCGGTGGATCGATTACCGGCTGCCGTTTGTCGAGACGCTCGACAACCACCTGCTCAACTATCCGACCCCGCGAAACCTGAATTACTGGTGGAATTTCGGTTCGCTCGCCGGGATCGTTCTCGTCATCATGATCGTCACCGGCGTCGTGCTCGCGATGCACTACACGCCGAATGCCGCCTATGCCTTCGATTCGGTCGAGCGCATCATGCGCGACGTCAATTATGGCTGGCTCATTCGCTATATCCATATGAACGGCGCGTCGATGTTCTTCCTGATCGTCTATATCCACCTGTTCCGCGGACTTTATTACGGGTCGTACAAATATCCCCGCGAGCTATTGTGGATATTGGGCGTCGTCATCCTGCTGCTGATGATCGCCACCGCCTTCATGGGCTATGTGCTGCCGTGGGGGCAGATGAGCTATTGGGGAGCGACGGTCATCACCAGCCTGTTTTCGGCGATTCCGATCGTCGGCCAGGACATCGTGACGCTCTTGTGGGGCGGCTTCACGGTCGGCGACCCGACGCTCAACCGCTTTTTCTCGCTGCATTATCTGTTGCCGTTCGTGATCGTCGCGGTGGTCGGGCTGCACCTGATCGCCCTGCATCAGCACGGCTCCAACAACCCGCTCGGCATCGACAAGCGCGGCCCGCAGGACACGATCCCGTTCCATCCCTACTACACGATCAAGGACATGTTCGGGCTGTGCGTGTTCCTGCTCGTCTTTGCCTTCTTCGTGTTCTACGCGCCAAACTATTTGACCAGCGCGGACAATTCGATCCCGGCCAACCCGATGGTGACGCCCACCCACATCGTGCCGGAATGGTATCTCTTGCCCTACTACGCGATCCTGCGCTCGATCACGTTCAGCTTCCTCGGCATCCCGGCCAAATTGCTCGGCGTCATCGCCGCCTTCGGCTCGATCCTCTTGCTGTTTCTGGTGCCGTGGCTCGACACCTCGCCGGTGCGCAGCGCCCGCTTCCGCCCGGTCTATCGGGTGGTCTATTGGCTGTTGCCGATCGCCGTGATTGCGCTCGGCTGGGTCGGCGCCAACCCGCCGACCAGCGGCGTCGTCGCGGTCGGGCAGCTCGCGACCTTCTACTATTTCCTCCATTTCATTGTCCTGATGCCGCTGATCGGCAAGATCGAGCGGCCCCGGCCGTTGCCGCTCAGCATCGGCGCCGCGGTGCTCGGGCGGACCGGGTCGGCGGGCACGGCCGGATCGACGGAGACGCATTAGAGATGGCGAACCCTGTCGCCGCCGCGCTGCTGGCGGTCCTGACGATCGTCGGCGCCGCCGGCATGGCGCGCGCGCAGCAAGAGGCGCCGGCGCCGCCGCACCAGGAGTGGTCGTTCGAGGGCGTCTTCGGCACCTACGACCAGGCGGCGTTGCAGCGCGGCTTCCAGGTCTACAAGGAGGTCTGCTCGGCCTGCCATCCGGTCAAGCACCTCTATTTCCGCGACCTCCAACAGATCGGCTACAGCGCGGACCAGGTCAAAGGCATCGCCGCCCAGGCGCAGGTCACCGACGGGCCGAACGACCAGGGCGAGATGTTCCAGCGCCCGGCGCGGCCGTCCGATCCGATCCCCGGGCCGTTTCCCAATGACGAGGTGGCGCGCGCCGCCAATAACGGCGCCCTGCCGCCCGATTTGTCGCTGATCGTCAAGGCGCGCGATGGCGGGGCCGATTACGTCTACGCCATCCTCAACGGCTTCAAGCCGGCGCCCGCCGGGTTCAAGGTCGGCGAGGGCATGTACTACAACGAGTACTTCAACGGGCATCAGATCAAGATGCCGCCGCCGCTCAGTCCCGACCAGGTCAAGTATGCCGACGGCACCGCGGCGACCGTGCCGCAAATGGCCCACGACGTTGCGACCTTCCTCACCTGGGCGTCGGAGCCCAATCTCGACCAGCGCCACCGCATCGGCTTCAAGGTGATGCTGTTCCTGATCATCGCGACGATCGTCTTCTACGCGGCCAAGCGCAAAATCTGGTCGCGCATCCCGCACTGAACGAGATTGCGTCGCTGCGCTTGCAATGACAAAAAGGCGGTCACTGCGAGCGCAGCGACGAAGTAATCTCGTGGCCACGACGACATGACCGGCCGGGTTATCGGCATTATCGGCGGCAGCGGCCTCTACCGGATCGACGGCCTCGCCGATGTCGAATGGCGCCCGGTCGACAGCCCGTTCGGCATGCCCTCGGACGAATTGTGCTGCGGGACGCTCGACGGCCAGCCCGTCGTCTTTCTGCCTCGGCATGGCCGCGGCCATGTATTGCCGCCGTCGGCGATCAATTTCCGCGCCAACATCGACGCGCTGAAGCGGGTCGGCGTCACCGACATCGTGTCGTTGTCGGCGGTCGGCAGCCTGCGCGAGGATCTCGCGCCGGGCGATTTCGTCGTCGTCGACCAGTTCATCGACCGCACCTTCGCCCGCGACAAGACGTTTTTCGGGCCGGGCTGCGTCGGCCATGTCTCGATGGCGCACCCGGTGTGCGGCCGGGTCGGCGATGCGGTCGTGGCGGCGGCACCCTCGGCCGGGGTGACGGCGAAGCGCGGCGGCACCTATCTCGTCATGGAGGGGCCGCAATTCTCCACCCGGGCGGAAAGCGAGTTCTACCGCGGCTTCGGCTGCGACGTGATCGGCATGACCAACATGCCCGAAGCGAAGCTCGCCCGCGAAGCCGAACTCTGCTACGCGACCGTCGCGATGGTCACCGATTACGATTGCTGGCATCCGGGGCACGAAGCGGTGACGGTCGAGATGATCCTGTCGGTGCTGAACGCCAACGCAGAGCATGCCCGGGCCCTGGTGCGCGCGCTGGTGCCCGTTCTGGCCAGCCACGAGGGGCCATGCCATCAGGGCTGCGACCACGCTCTCGATCATGCCCTGATCACCGCGCCCGAGGCGCGCGATCCCGCCCTGCTCGCCCGGCTCGATGCCGTCGCCGGCAGAGTGCTGAAGCAGTGAGGCTGCCATGAACGTCGCCGGCCGGCCGATGCGCACGATCTGGCTCGCCGCCGACGGGCATGCCGTGGAGATCATCGACCAGACCCGCCTGCCGCACGAATTCGTCACTGTCCGCCTGCGGCGACTCGACGACGCGGCGCGCGCGATCCGCGATATGCAGGTGCGCGGCGCTCCGCTGATCGGCGCGACCGCCGCCTACGGCATGGCACTGGCGATGCAGGAAGATCCGGCCGACACGGCGATCGAGCGCGCTGCCGCCACCCTCGCGGCGACCCGGCCGACCGCGGTCAACCTCGCCTGGGCGCTCGCCGAGATGCGCCGTACTCTCGCCGAGGTGCAGCCCCGGCATCGCCACGCCGCAGCGCTGGTGCGGGCCGGTGCGATCGCCGACGAGGATGTCGCGATCAACCGGGCGATCGGCGAGCACGGCCTCGCGCTGATCCGCGGCGCGTCCGCGAAAAAGGGCGGGCAGGGGCCGGTGCAGATCCTCACCCATTGCAATGCCGGGTGGCTCGCCACCGTCGATTGGGGCACCGCGCTGGCGCCGGTCTACCGCGCCCATGACGAGAAAATTCCGCTGCACGTGTGGGTCGACGAGACAC
>DATLTH010000176.1:0-2416 GCA_035533695.1 Allostellaceae bacterium
GCCGCCGGCCTCCTGCACGTCCTCAATCACTCGATCTTCAAGGGCCTCTTGTTTCTCGGCGCCGGGGCGGTGCAGCACGCCGCGCACACTCTCGAACTCGAAGAACTCGGCGGGCTCTTCAAGCGGATGCCGTGGACCGGAACCTCTTTTCTGATCGGCGCCGCCGCGATCGTCGGCCTGCCGCCGCTCAACGGCTTCGTCAGTGAGTTTCTGCTGTTCTATGCGGGGTTTGTCGGGATCGTTCAGCCGGTCGCGCAGCTTGCCGCCGCCGGGCTGATCGCACTGGTCGCGATGGGGCTGATCAGCGGCCTCGCCGCGGCGTGCTTCGCCAAGGCCTTCGGCGTCGTGTTTCTCGGCAGCGCGCGCAACCTCGAGGCGGAAGCGGCGCATGAGGTGGCGCGCCCGATGCTGGTTGCGATGGCGGTTCTGGCGCTGCTGTGCGTCGCGATCGGCGCCGCCGCGCCGCTCGCGGTATCCTCGCTCACCGGGGTGGTGACGGCGGCGAGCGGGCTTCCCGCCTCTCAGGTCGATGCCGCACTGACGCCGGTTGCCGGCGCGCTGTCGGGCGCAATCGCGATTTTTGCCCTGGCCGCGATCGCCGCCGTGCTGCTGTGGCTGCTGCGCGCGCGCGGCCTCGCCAGGGCCGGGGTCAGGCATGGCCCGGTATGGGGCTGCGGGTTTCAGCGCCCGACCGCGCGCATGCAGTACACCGCATCGTCATTCGCCCAGCCGTTGACGACGCAGTTTCGCCTGTTCATCGGCAGCCGCGAGAGAATGGTGCGGCCGAACGGCTATTTTCCCGCGACGAGCTCCTATGCGAGCAACAGCGGCGACCCGTTTCTGCGGCTGCTCTTTGTGCCGGGGTTTCGCTGGTTCAGCCGCGTCGTGGCGCCCCTCAACATCGTCCAGCACGGACATATCCATCTCTACGTGCTCTATGTCGCGGCGACGCTGGTCGGGTTGCTCGTCTGGGCCAGTTTCTAGCCATGTCTGCCGTCATTTCCGGGTTGCACTGGTTCGTGTCGCCCGCTTGCGCGCTGCTGTTGGCGCCGCTGCTGATCGGCATCATCAACCGCACCAAGGCCGGTGTCGCCGGCCGAAGCGGCCCGCCCCTGCTGCAGCCGTATCGGGACGCCGTCAAAACCCTGCGCCGCGGCGCGGTCTATGGCGAGGTGACCAGCGTGCTGTTCCGCATCGGCCCGGTGGTCAATCTGGCGGCATTGGCGGCGGGCGTCCTCGTCGTGCCGTTCGCCGGGTTCGGCGCCCCCGTCAGCTTTCCCGGCGACCTCGTCATTCTTGCCGGCCTGTTGGCATTTGGCCGGTTCGCGACGGTGCTCGCCGCGCTCGATACCGGTTCGAGTTTCGAGGGGATGGGGGCGAGCCGCGAAGTGCATTTCGCCGCGCTGGCGGAACCCGCCCTGCTGTTGGCGTTGGCGACGCTGGCGCGGGTGACCGCCGCAATCTCGCTGACGCCGATCTACGCGGCCATAACCATCGCCACCTGGGAGCATGCGCTGCCGACGCTGGCGCTGGTCGCGCTGACCCTGCTCGTTCTCGAACTCGTCGAGAACAGCCGGATCCCGGTGGACGACCCAACGACGCATCTCGAACTGACGATGATCCACGAGGTCATGGTGCTCGACCATAGCGGCCCGGACCTCGCCTTCATCCAGTACGCCGCGGCGCTGAAATTGTGGATCCTCGGCAGCCTCTTCGTCGGCCTCGTCGTGCCGCTGCACGGCGGCAGCCTATGGCTCGACGCAGCGGCGGCGTTGCTCGGCATGGCCGGATTGGCGGTCGTCATCGGCGTCGTCGAATCGGCGATGGCGCGCTACCGCCTCGTTCACGTGCCGCAATTCATCGTCGGAGCGGCGACGCTGTCGGCGGTCGGTTTCATCATCTACCTGGTCTGAATGCCCGATGCCCGCCCTCCTGGAACCAGCCCTCCTGGAACCCGCCCTGCTTGAAACGGTCCAAGCAATCGGCCTTGTCAGCTGCTTTGCGCTCATTGGCACCAGCCGGATCGGCGCCTGCATCCGCTGGCTTTCGCTGCAGGGCATCGTGTTCGGCCTGGTGCCGGTCATCGCCAACGACCACGGGCTCGGCCTGCGCGTGATCCTGCTGGCCGGCGGCAATATCGCGCTCAAAGGGGTGATCTTTCCGCTCGTGCTGCTGCGGCTGCGCGCCCGCACCGACTATCACCGCGAGGTCGAGCCGTTCATCGGCTTTGTCGCCTCGATCCTGTTCGGGATCGTGGCGCTGGCCGTGTCGGTGTGGCTGGCCTTGGCATTGCAGCCGGCATTGCGCCACGCGCCGTTTCTGATGCTCGAAGCCGCGATCTTCCTCATTTCGATCGGGCTGTTCATCATCATCAGCCGGCGCAAGGCGTTGATGCAGGTGATCGGCTATCTGGTTC
>DATLTH010000177.1:0-8301 GCA_035533695.1 Allostellaceae bacterium
GCCGAGGCGGAGCGCAGCTGCCTCGTCACCCGCGTGGTCGCGAACGACAAGCTCGTCGAGGAGGCGTTGAGGACGGCGGCGCAGATCGCCGCGCTGTCGCGCCCCGCGGTCCTCGCCGCGAAGGAGGCGGTGAACCGCGCCTACGAGACGACCCTCGCCGAGGGCGTGCGCTTCGAGCGCCGCCTGTTTCACTCGACCTTCGCCACCGAGGACCAGAAGGAAGGCATGGCGGCCTTCATCGAAAAGCGCAAGCCCGCCTTCCGCAACCGCTAATTGCCGCCCGGCCGGTTTGCGCATTGTGGATTGGTGCGATCACGCGGGCTTGGCGTGGCGCCTGCGATCCGCCACATAGGACGGGCGGCGACAACGGAGCAGACCAGCATGAGTGCGGTTGAGGCGGTGGCGGCACCGCAGGGCGGGCGCGATTTCCTGCGCGACATCATCGCGGCCGACCTCGCCGCCGGGCATTGCCGCGAGGTGGTGACCCGCTTTCCGCCCGAGCCCAACGGCTATCTGCATATCGGCCACGCCAAGGCGATCGCGCTCAATTTCGGCGTCGCCGAAGAGTTCGGCGGGCGCTGCCACCTGCGGTTCGACGACACCAATCCGACCAAGGAGGAGCAGGAATACATCGACGCGATCCAGCGCGACATTCGCTGGCTCGGCTTCGACTGGGGGCCGCATCTTTATTACGCCTCGGATTATTTCGAGCAGCTGTACGATTGGGCCGAGCATTTGATCCGCCAGGGTCTGGCCTATGTCGACGATCAGTCGCCGGAGGAAACCCGGGCGTCGCGCGGGACCCTCACCGAGCCCGGCCGCAACAGCCCCTATCGCGAGCGCGGCGTCGCCGAAAACCTCGACCTGTTCCGCCGCATGCGAACGGGCGAGTTCGCCAACGGCGCGCGCGTGTTGCGCGCCAAGATCGACATGGAAGCGGGCAACATGAACCTGCGCGACCCGGTGCTCTACCGCATCCTCCACACCGCGCACCCGCGCACCGCCAACGCGTGGTGCATCTACCCGACCTATGATTTCGCGCACGGCCAGTCGGATGCGATCGAGGGCATCACCCATTCGTTGTGCACCCTCGAATTCGAGGACCATCGCCCGCTTTACGACTGGCTGCTCGATCACCTCCCGGCACCGTCGCGGCCAAGGCAATACGAATCCGCCCGGCTCAACCTCGCCTACACGGTGATGTCGAAGCGCTTCCTGAAGCGGCTGGTGGATGAGGGCCAAGTCGCGGGCTGGGACGACCCGCGCATGCCGACCCTGGCGGGGCTGCGCCGGCGCGGCGTGCCCCCGGAGGCGATCCGCGAATTCATCCGCCGGATCGGCGTCGCGCGCGCCAACAGCCTCGTTGACATCGCGATTTTCGACGCCGCACTGCGCGACATCTTGAACCGCAGCGCGCCGCGGCATATGGCGGTCTTGCGCCCGTTGCGCGTCGTCATCGAGAACTACCCTGCCGGCCGCACCGAACAACTCGAAGCGGTCAACATGCCGGACGATCCGAGCGCCGGCACGCGAATGCTGCCATTCGGGCGCGAACTGCTGATCGAGCGCGACGATTTCGCCCTGAACCCGCCGCGCAATTTCCATCGCCTGGCGCCGGGGCGCGAGGTGCGGCTGCGCTATGCCTATTTCGTGACCTGCCGCGAGGTGCTGAAGGACGCGGCCGGCGAGGTGGTCGAGTTGCGCGTGACCTACGATTCCTCGACCCGCGGCGGCAATGCGCCCGACGGGCGAAAGGTGCGCGGCACGATCCACTGGGTGTCGGCAACCGCCGCCGTGCCGGCCGAGATCCGGCTCTACAACCCGCTCTTCACCCGCCCCGATCCCGGCGCCGAGGGCGACATGATGGCCGATCTCAACCCGCATTCGCTGGAGGTGCTGACAGGCGCCATGGTCGAGCCGGGGCTCGCCGGCGACAACTCGGACGCACCGGTCCAGTTCGAGCGCCAGGGCTATTTTGTCCGCGACCCCGATTCCGTGCCCGACCGGCTCGTCTTCAACCGCACGATCGGACTGCGCGACACCTGGGCCAAGGTCAGCGCCGGCGCGCCGGGCAGCGGCTGAGGCGCGGCGCCTCAAATATCGTGGACGTCGACGACCCCCGGCAATGATTTGACCGCGGCCCGGACGCGCGGATCGACGCGGAAACCGCCGGGGAGCGCCACCTCGACTTCGCTTTTCGGCAGGTCGAGGACGACGGTGACCCGGCCGCTTCCGCCGGCTTCGCGCGCGAAGAGGCTCTTCAATCGCGGCAACGCCTCGGCCTCGCCGACAAAAACCCGCAACCCCGCCGCGGCGTCCGCAACGACGTTGTCGAGCGGCTCGATTTTCTGCGCGGTCAGCCGCAGGCTTTCCTCTTCGCGCCGGACATCGACCGTGACGATCAGCGGCTGGCCGCCGTCGAGCAAGGCGCGGGCCTGCCCCAATATTTCGGAAAACAGCGTGACCTCGAAGACCCCCGTGGTATCGGACAATTGCACAAAGGCAAAGCGGTTGCCGCGCGCCGAGGTGCGCTCCTTGCGGCCGATGACGATGCCGGCCAGTCGAAAGCGGGTTGTGGCGTTGGCGGCGAGCGCGGCCGGCAGATCGACCCAGCGCAGGATGCCAGCGCGCTCGAGGCTCCTGCCGTACGGATCGAGCGGGTGGCTCGACAGGTAGAAGCCGATCGCGTCGAACTCGTTTTGCAGGCGCTCAACTTGCGGCCAATCCTCCATCACCGGCAATGACGGGCGCGCCGCGAAGCCGCCATCCGCGAGATCCGCGATGCCGGCGAACAGGTTCTCCTGTTTGGTGTCGCGCTCCTCGGCGGCGCGGCTCGCCTGGCGCAACAGCAATTCGGCGGCGGCGAGACTTTGCGCCCGGTTCGGGTTCAGCGCTTCGAAGGCGCCGGCCTTGACGAGACTTTCGTACTGGCGGCGATTGAAGCTGCGCGCATCGAGCCGCGCGGCGAAATCGAAGAGGTCCTTGAACCTGCCGTTGCGGCTGCGCTCGCCGACGAGGTCGCGCATCGCCTGCGCGCCGACCCCCTTGATCGCCGCCAGCGCATAGCGGATCGCCGGCTTGCCGTTTTTCGGGTCGATCTCGACCGCGAACGTCACCTCGGATCGGTTGATATCAGGCGGCAGCAATGCGATGTCGAGGCGGCCCAATTCCTGGCGGAAATGGGCGAGCTTGTCGGTGTTGCCGAGGTCGAGGGTCATCGAGGCGGCCATGAACTCGACCGGGTGGTTGGCCTTCAGATAGGCCGTCTGGTAGGCGACGAGCGCATAGGCGGCGGCGTGCGATTTGTTGAACCCGTAGCCGGCGAATTTCGCCATCTGGTCGAAGATCAGTTCGGCGCGCGCCCGCTCGACGCCGCGCTCGGTCGCCCCCGACACGAACTGCGCCCGCTGCGCATCCATTTCCGACTGGATTTTCTTGCCCATCGCGCGGCGCAGGAGGTCGGCGCCGCCGAGCGTATAGCCGGCCAGCACCTGGGCGATCTGCATGACCTGCTCCTGGTAGATCATGATCCCGTGGGTTTCCTTGAGGATCCCCTCGAGCGCCGGGTGCAGGTAGTCGGGCGTCTCCTTGCCGTGCTTGACCGCGATATAGCGCGGGATGTTCTCCATCGGCCCGGGGCGGTAAAGCGAGACGACGGCAATGATCTCCTCGAAGCGGTCGGGGCGCAGCTTTTTCAGCATGTCGACGACCCCCTGGCCTTCGACCTGGAACACCCCGACCGTATCGCCGCGGCTCAAGAGATCGAAAGTGGGCCGGTCGTCGAGCGGCAGGTTGGCGAGATCGAGCGCGACCCCACGCGCCTCCAATAGCTCAAGGCAGCGCGCCAGGACGGTCAGCGTCTTCAGTCCGAGAAAATCGAATTTGACGAGGCCCGCCAGCTCGACCCATTTCATGTTGAACTGGGTTGCCGGCATGTCGGAGCGCGGGTCGCGGTAGAGCGGCACCAGTTCGGCGAGCGGCCGGTCGCCGATCACGACGCCGGCGGCATGGGTCGAGGCGTGGCGATAGAGGCCTTCGAGCCGCAAGGCGATCGTCATCAGCCGCGCCACGGTCTCGTCCGAGTCGCGCGCCTGCTGCAATTGCGGCTCGCCGGCGATCGCCTTGGCGAGCGTCACCGGGCGGGCCGGGTTGTTCGGCACCAGTTTGGAGAGCCGGTCGACCTGGCCATAGGGCATGCCGAGCACCCGCCCGACATCACGCAGCACCGCGCGCGCCTGCAATTTGCCGAAGGTGATGATCTGGGCCACCCGGTCGCGGCCGTATTTCCCCTGGACGTAGCGGATCACCTCGTCGCGCCGGTCCTGGCAGAAATCGATGTCGAAATCCGGCATCGACACCCGCTCGGGATTGAGAAACCGCTCGAAGAGGAGGCCGAAGCGCAGCGGGTCGAGATCGGTGATCGTCAATGCCCAGGCGACGACCGAGCCGGCCCCCGAGCCGCGTCCCGGCCCGACCGGGATGCCCTGGCGCTTTGCCCACTGGATGAAATCGGCGACGATCAGGAAATACCCGGCAAAGCCGGTTCTGACGATCATGTCGAGCTCGAATTCGAGGCGTCTTTCATAGTCCTGGGCGTTATAGGGCTGCACCGCAGCCTCGTCCATTTGCGCACTTTTGAGGCGGGCGTCGAGCCCGGCGCGCGCCGCCGCGCGCAACGCGGTTTCCTCGTCTTCCCCGTCCGCCGTCGGGAACGCCGGCAGGATCGGCTTGCGCGATTGCGGGATGAACGCGCAGCGCTGCGCGATCACCAGCGTGTTGTCGCAGGCCTCCGGCAGGTCGGCGAACAGGGCCCGCATTTCCTCGGCCGGGCGGAAGGAATGATAGGGGGTGAGGCGTCTTCGGTCATCGTCGGCGACCGCCTTGCCCTGGGCGATGCATATCAGCGCATCGTGCGCCTCGTGGAACTCGCGGTCGGGGAAATAGGCGTCGTTGGTGGCGACGAGCGGCAGATCGTGGGCATAGGCGAGGTCAATGAGCCCCTTTTCGCTCTTCATCTCTTCGGCCACGCCGTGCCGCTGTATCTCGATGTAGAGCCGGCCCGGAAACAGCTCCTTCAATGCGGCGAGCAACGCCTCCGCCGCCTCGCCCTGCCCTTCTGCGACGAGCCGCCCGACCGGCCCCGCTGCCCCGCCGGCGAGGCAGATCAGCCCCTCGTTCGCGGTGGCGAAATCGCCGAGCGTCAATGCCGGCTCGGCGCCGGCCTCGCCGTCGAGATAGGCGCGGCTGACCAGGCCCATCAGGTTGCGGTAGCCGATCTCGCTTTGCACCAAGAGCACGATGCGGTCGGGTTCGCCATGACCATTCGGGCCGTGACCGTTGGGGGCATGACCATTGCCGTTGCGGGCGCCGCGTCCCGGGTCGGCGGCGAGGGCGATCTCGACGCCGATGATCGGCTGGATGCCGGATTCGGCGCAGGCGGTGGCAAATTCCAGGGCGCCGAACAGATTGCCGCGATCGGTGATCGCGACGGCCGGCATCGCCTCGGCGCGGCACAATTGCACCAGTTCCCTGACCTTGATCGCGCCGATCGACAGCGAATAGGCCGAATGAGTGCGCAAGTGGATGAAGTCGGCGAACGGCATCGGTCACCCGGCGTTGAGAGGCCTTAGCATCGCATCATCGGAAGGCGAAATCAGCCGCCTCGCATGGCCTCAGCGATTCCGCGGGCGAGGCTGCGGCCGGCCTCAATCGCCGCCGATCAAGCCGCCGACTCGACCGCGTGCAACTGGCCGTCTTCGAGCCGCACGATGCGGTCGAGGCGGCGGGCGAGGTCGAGGTTGTGGGTCGCGATCAATGCCGCGAGACCGCTGCCGCGGACGATGCCGAGCAGCGTCTCGAGCACGCCATCGGCGGTCGCGTGATCGAGGTTCCCGGTCGGTTCGTCGGCCAAGAGGATTTTCGGGTCGTTGGCGAGCGCCCGGACGATCGCGACCCGCTGCTGCTCGCCGCCCGACAGCCGGGCCGGGCGATGCGACAGCCGCTCGCCGAGGCCGACCTGCCGCAATAATCGGGTCGCCTTGTCGCGCGCCGCACGCCGCGCCACTCCGGCGATCATCTGCGGCAGCATGACGTTTTCCAATGCCGAGAACTCCGGCAGCAGGTGGTGAAACTGGTAGACAAAGCCGAGGGCGCGGCGGCGCAGCAGGGTGCGCCGCTCGTCGCCGAGGCCGCCGCAATCGCTGCCCTCGACCAGCACCATGCCGCCATCCGGCCGCTCCAGCAGGCCGGCGACATGCAGCAGCGTCGACTTGCCGGCGCCCGAGGGCCCCACCAGCGCGACGATCTCACCGGGGTTGAGCACGAAATCGACGCCGTTCAGCACCGCCAGCTCAACGCCGCCCTGGCGGAATACCTTGCGCACGCCGCGCAGTTCGAGCGCCGGGCGGGCGTCACTCATTCGTAGCGCAGCCCCTCGACCGGATCGAGCCGGGCGGCGCGCCACGACGGATAGAGCGTCGCGAGAAAGGACAGGACGAGCGCCATGATGACGACGGAAGCTACTTCACCCCGGTCGAGTTGCGCCGGGATGCGGGTGAAGAAATAGATTTCGGCGGCGAACAGTTTGACGTGCAGCACATTCTGCAAAACATCCCGGATCGCCTCGATGTTTTCGGTAAATGCGACGCCGAGGGCAAAGCCGGCCAGCGTGCCGAGAATGCCGATCGAGGCGCCCGACAGCATGAAGATGCGCAGGATCATGCCGCGCGAGGCGCCCATCGTTCGCAGGATCGCGATGTCGCGGCCCTTGTCCTTCACCATCATGATCATGCCGGAGATGATGTTGAACGCGGCGACGACGATGATCAGGGTCAGGATCAGGAACATCACGTTGCGCTCGATCTCGACCGCGTTGACGAGGCTCGAATTGGCCTGCTGCCAATCGAGGATGCGCACGTGGCCGCCGAGCGCCGTGGCGATCAACCGCCCCTCGTGGCTCGCCTCGTCGGCATCGGCGACGAAAACCTCGAGGTCGCTGACCGCATCCGGCATGCGGAAGAAAATCTGCGCCGCCGCCAATGGCACATAGATGAAGCTGTTGTCGTATTCGTAGAAGCCGACATCGAACAGCGCGACGACATGGTAGGTCTTGAGGCGCGGCATCGTGCCGAAGGCGGTGTCGGTGCCCTCGGGCGCGATCAGCGTGACCTTGTCGCCGACCGTGACCCCGAGGCGGCGCGCCAGGCGGTCGCCGATCGCCACGCCGTCATCGCCGAATTCGGCAAGCGAGCCGGCGACGATGTGTTCGGCGATCAGCTTGCGGGCGCGGATGTCGGCGGGGCGGATGCCGCGCACCAAGGCCCCGGCGGCGCCCGCGTCGCTCGTCGCCATGACCTGGCTTTCGATCAGCGGCGTCGCACTGACCACGCCGCTCACCTGACGAACCTTCGCTGCGACCGCATCGAAATCCTTGAGCTGAGCGGTGGCGCCGTAAACCGCGAGATGGCCGTTGAGGCCGAGGATGCGGCCGACCAGTTCGGCGCGGAAGCCGTTCATCACCGACATGACGATGATCAGCGTCGCCACCCCGAGGGCAATTCCCAACAGCGAAAAGATCGCAATGACCGAGACGAACCCCTCCTGCCGCCGCGCCCGCAGGTAGCGGAACGCCACCATTCGTTCGAAGGGACCGAAGATCATCGCGGCGGCTTAAAGCCCCTCTCCCGCACCGCGGGAGAGGGTGGCCGCGAGCGCTAGCTCGCGGACGGGTGAGGGTGCTCGCCGCAGAAAGACCCTCATCCTCCCACGCCTCCGGCGTGGGCACCTCCCTCTCCCGCGGTGCGGGAGAGGGGCTCACCGGCGAACCGCGCGACGGCGGCGTCGAGCGGCAGGTCCTGGCGGGCGCCGGTGCGGCGGTTCTTCACTTCGATGGTGCCGGAAGCCAGCCCGCGCGGCCCGAGGATCAGCTGGTCGGGCAGGCCGATCAGGTCCATCGCGGCGAATTTGGCGCCCGGGCTCTCGTCACGGTCATCGTACAAGACCCCGACCCCGGCATTGCGCAATTTCACGTACAGCTCGTCGGCGGCGAGGCGGCACTTGTCGTCGGCCGGGCGCAGATTAATGAGGCCGAGGCGGAACGGCGCGACGCTTTCCGGCCAGATGATGCCGGCGTCGTCGTGGTTGGCCTCAATGAGAGCGCCAACGAGGCGCGACACGCCGATGCCGTAGGAGCCCATTTCGAGCGCCACCTCCTCGCCGCCGGGGCCGGCGACGACGGCGCCCATCGGCACCGAATACTTGGTGCCGAAGTAGAACACCTGGCCGACCTCGATGCCGCGCGCG
>DATLTH010000178.1:0-4322 GCA_035533695.1 Allostellaceae bacterium
GGCTGTCGAGCTGCGGGTTGAGCGGCACGGCGTCATCCTGAAGGGCAAAAAGCGCCGCCGCGAGAGTACGCGATTGCCGGCTGCCGCGGAAGCGCGCCGGTCGGCACCTGGGGAGCAGCTGGGGCTGGACTCGGCGACGACGCATCCCCATCCTCGCAGCATGGACGATCATGCCGAGCTGGTGATCGCGGGCGCCGGGCTCTCCGGCATGCTGCTCGCGCTCGCCTGCGCCGGGGCCGGGCTCCAGGTCGCGATCGTCGACCCGCAGAACCCGGCCGCGATGCTGGAACACCGCTTCGACGGCCGGACCTCGGCGATCGCCTATGGCTCGCGCCTGGTTTTCGACGGGATCGGGCTGTGGCCGCAGATCGCCGCCGAGGCCGAGCCGATCCGCGAGATCCGCGTCGCCGACGACAATTCGCCGCTGTTTGTGCACTACGACAGCCGCGACCTCGACCCCGGCGCCGGCACGCCGCTCGGCTACATCGTCGAGAACCGCGTCTTGCGCCATGCCCTGTTGGCGCACGCCCGCGCCCTGCCGACGCTGAAGCTTCTGATGCCGCGCCGCATCATGGCGATGGAGGCGAGCGACAATGCCGCCACCGCGATGCTCGACGGCGGCGAGCAGCTGCGGGCGCGGCTGGTCGTCGCCGCCGACGGCAAGGGTTCGCCGCTGCGCCGCGATGCCGGGATCGGCGCCGTCGAGTGGCGCTATCGCCAGACCGGCATCGTCATGACCGTCGCCCACGAGCGCCCGCACGCCGGCATCGCGGTCGAGCATTTCCTGCCGGCGGGGCCGTTTGCGATCCTGCCGATGACCGATGAGTCATCAGACGATGCGGCGCATGCGCGCCGCGGGCGATCCTCGATCGTGTGGACCGAGGACAATGCCCTCGCGCCCCGCCTGCTGGCGTTGCCCGAAGCCGAATTCGCCGCCGAATTGGGTGCCCGCTTTGGCGGTTTTCTCGGCGCGATCGAGCCGGTCGGGCCGCGCTGGAGCTATCCGCTCGCCCTGATGCAGGCCGATCGTTATGTCGCGCGCCGCCTGGCATTGATCGGCGAAGCGGCGCATGTCATCCACCCGATCGCCGGCCAGGGTCTCAATATCGGCATTCGCGACGTCGCCGCGCTCGCCGAATTGATTGTCGATGCGCGCCGCCGCGGTCTCGACATCGGCGAGGACGCGGTGCTCGGGCGATACCAGCGCTGGCGCCGCACCGACGCCTTGCTGCTGGCGGCGGTGACCGACGGGCTCAACCGCCTGTTCTCGAACACAGTCCCGCCGGTCCGCCTGGTCCGCGACCTCGGCCTCGCCATGGTCAACCGGCTGCCGCCGCTGAAGCGCCTGTTGATGCAGCACGCGATGGGCGTGCTCGGCGAGCGCCCGCGCCTCGCCCGCGGCCAGCCGCTATAGCGCAACCAGTTGGCTGATGAGATGGCCCCGAGCAGCCAAGCTTACCGCAAGGGAGGCTCGCTCTGCGCATAGGGTAGGGCTGGCCGGGGACCGTATGTCAGCGCCTGCCGGACAGGGTTTCTCATCCCGAACCCGGGGATCGTGCGCACCACCTGCTTCACCTGTTCGGCGGTAATGAGGCGCGTGCATTCGAACTGGCGCGGGGTGTTGGCGTGGCGCGGGCACCACAGAAAATCGTGGTGGTCGAAGCGGTGGCGCGGGTCGTTCCAGCAGCTGTTGCAGGCGTGGTAGTTGATGACCCGGTAGGGTGTGGTGAATTCGTTGGTCGGGTGGGTGAAACCGCTGATCATCACCACCGGCGTGCCGACCGCCCAGGCCAGCCAGGCGAGGCCGCTCGACAGGCCGATGAAGAATTCCGCATCGCGCAGCCAGCGCGCCCGCTCCATCAGCGACCGGTCGCCGGTTTCGTCCTCGCACCCGTGCGGAATGTGGTTCCACACCAGCCCGGTGCCGTGCACCGGCTTCTGGTCGATGCAGACGACGCGGTAGCCGGCCTCCTTCAAAAACGCGACGATTTCGTGCCAGCCGAGCGGGTTGTTCCAGCATTTGCTCTGCGTCGTCGATTGCACCGCAATGCAGACATAGGGTTCCGCCAAGGGCCGGCTGCCGTCGGCAAGGGCGATCTTCGGCGGAATTTCGGTCGGATCGACCCCGAGGATGTAGCCGGCGGTGCGATGCAATCCGACATGGCGAAAATCGCAGGGCTGAAACACCAGGTCCTTGTCATCGAAAAACAGGCCGATCGAGTAGGTGGCGTAAAAGCGCTCGACATCGACCTCTTCGTGGGTGACGAACTCGATCTCGGGATGGGTGTCGCGGAACAGCGGAATGAGGCGCTCGGCCATCGCGCAGGTCACCTGGCACTTGTGCTTTTCGGCGAACTTCACCGCGTAGGGGAACCAGCCGAGCGTGTCGCCGAGCGTGCCGACCGGGAGCTGGATCAGCACCTTCTGACCCGCGGCGGAAAATTCATGGCGGAGCCGGCTCTCGCCCTGCTGCCAGACCTCGATGCCGAAGCGGACATAATACCGCTTGGTGCTGGCGACCCGGCCGGCCTTCAGTTCGGTCTCGTAAAGAGTATTGCCGGTGTCGAGATCGGAGATGCGGACCCGCCAGGGCTGGTCGCTCTCGGGCAGCATGACCCGGCAGCCTTCGTTGAAATCAAAGCGCAGCCCCTTGGGACCGTGCTGGGTCGGCACCGGCGCCGGCGGCGGATAGGCCGGCTTGGGCGGCGGCGCATCGCCCGATTGCGATGCCGATGCAGCGGTGCTTGCCGGGTTTACCGAGGTCTGCGCCGAGAACCGATTGCCCGATCCATTGGTGCTATCGATAGTGCTGTCCAATCGGTGATACTCCCTGATTGCCGAGAGTCTGGCCGAAATCCTACCCTGGCGCCAGGGCATGCTCAACGCCGTCACTCGCTGGCTCGATCGATCGAGGGCCGCCGGGACGCTTGACCGATCGGCACGGCCGAGATAGACGTGAAACCATGAAGAACCTCACAGTATCACTCGATGATGAGACCTACCGGCGGGCCCGGATGATCGCCGCCCAGCGCGACACCTCCGTGTCGGCGCTGGTCAAACGCTTTCTTGTCGAGCTGGCTTCCGGCGAGACCGAATTCGAGCGCCTGAAGCGTCAGGAGCGGGAAATACGCGAGCGAATCGCCAACTTCAGCGCCTCGGAAAACGTGCCGCGCGACGAGCTTTACAATCGCCGGCCTTAAGAGTGCCGGTCTTCTTCGACACGAATATTCTGGTCTATTCGGTCAGCGGTGACCCCGCCGAGACTGCCAAGCGCGAGCGCGCTCTTGATCTGCTCGCGCGGGACGATGGCGCGGTCTCGGTTCAGGTTTTGCAGGAATTCTATGTGCAGGCGACGCGTCCAACCCGGCCCCACCGGCTGCCGCATGACATGGCCGTCGGGTTGATCGAAAGCTGGAGCCGTTTCCGCGTTCAGGAAATAAACTTGGGCATCCTCGCCGCGGCTCTGGAGATCCGCGCGGCGCACCGCTTTCCCTACTGGGATTGTGCGATCATCGCGGCGGCGCAGGCGCTCGGCTGCCGGGAGCTCTATACTGAGGACATGAGCCACGGGCGGCAGGTCGAAGGGGTGCTGATCATCGACCCGTTCCGCTAACGCGTGGTTCAGAAGGCTTCGGAGGAAACATGGGCGAATTCGCATTGGGGCAGGCGGTGCCGCGTTTCGAGGACCCGCGGCTGTTGAAGGGCGGCGGCCGCTATGTCGACGACATGATATTTCCGCGCCTGGCCTTCGGCCATGTGCTGCGCTCGCCGCATGCCCATGCGCGGATCCGCGCGATCGACACGAGCCGGGCGAAAACCGCGCCCGGCGTCCTGGCGGTGCTGACCGGCGCCGACTGGCAGGCATCGGGCTGGGAGGACCTGCCGGCGGCGGGCGGCATGAAGCGGCCGGGAGGCCTCGCGTCCTATCGGCCGCGCTTTCCGGCATTGGTCGACGACCGGGTGCGCTGGGTCGGCGATTACGTCGCCTTCGTCGTCGCCGAAACGAAGGCCCAGGCGGCCGACGCCGCCGAATTGATCGAGGTCGAGTACGACCCGCTCCCGGCGATCGTCTCGACCGCGGGCGCGGTCATGCCGGGCGCACCGCTGGTGTGGGACGACTGCCCGGACAATGTCTGCTTCGTCCACGAAGTCGGCGACAAGGGGGCGGTCGAGCGCGCCTTCGCCCAGGCCGCGCACATCGTCAAGCGCCGCATCGTGATCAACCGGGTCACCGCGGCCGCGATGGAGCCGCGCGGCTCCATCGGCGCCTACAGCACCGCGGACGGCCGCTACACGATCTATACGACCCTCCAGCGCACCCA
>DATLTH010000179.1:0-7430 GCA_035533695.1 Allostellaceae bacterium
ACGGCGATCGCGCGGCGATCTGCTTCGCTCAGCCGAGCCGTGCTCTTGACCACCTCCGCCATCGCACCGCCGACGTAATCGAAGTCGGGAGTTTGGCCGGTCGCCAGCACGGTGACGATATCACCTTCGCTCCAGTCGCCGATGCCGGTCTTGTGGTCGGGGGTGATGTTCGGCACCGCCTTGCCGTCCGGCCCGGCCGATGTCCCGGCGAGGAAGCGGCCGGTCTCCATCGCGCCCAGCCAGTTGCGCGGCGTATGGCATTCGCCGCAATGCGCCAGCGCCGTGACGAGATAGGCGCCGCGATTGTATTCGGGGCTGCGGCCCGGCACCGGCCGGAACGGCCCCGGCGCGAAGAACAGCAATTTCCAGCCGCTCTGGAGAAACCGCCAGGAGACCGGAAACGACAATTCGTGCGGCCGGTTGGGCTGCCGCACGGGCGGTCGTGAAAACAGGTAGGCGTAGAGCGCCTGTGCATCGGCGTCGGTGATCTTGCTAAAGCTCGGGTAAGGGAAGACCGGGAAGAGGTTGCGGCCGTCCGGCCGCACGCCGTCGCGCAACGCGCGCAGGAATTGCGCTTCGCTCCAGCGTCCGATCCCGGTCTCGCGGTCGGGGGTGATGTTCGGGGCGTAGAAGGTGCCGAACGGCGTCGCCAGCGCACGGCCACCGGCATAGGGCTTGCCGCCATGCGCGGCGTCGGTATGGCAGGCGACGCAGTCGGCGGCGTTGGCGAGGTAGGCGCCGCGCGCGACAAGGTCGGGCTCAACGGCGCCGGCCGGGGCCGCCGCAAGCATCAGGGCGGCGGCGACGAGCCCTATGGCAGCTTTGCGCGGAACGTATCGTGGCAGGATTTGCAGAAGCCAATTTCCTTGAAATCCGCCGCGACCTTTGTCTTGTCGTCGCTCTTGATCGCGGTTTCGAGGGCTGTGATCTGATCGGCAACCTGCTTGGCGGCCGCCACGAATTTGTCGCGTTGGCTGAAGACCTCCGGCTTCGGCCCGAACTTGCCGTCGGGGTTAGGCCCCTCGGATCCAGCCGGAAAATAATTCGGCACCGTCGGCACCGATTTCGTCAGGGAAGCGACGGCCGCAAGGGCGGCGCCTTGGTCGGCCTTCCCCTCCGCGTAGTTTCTGATGACAATCATTTCCCGGCCTTGCTGCTTCATCAGGTCCTCGCGCTCCTGTGGAAGCTTGGTCTTGTCTTGCGCCGATGCGCCGCCCCCGGCGAGGCCGCTGACGAGCAGCGCCACGGCCAAGGCGCTCGCTAATGTCGATCGAGTCATCTGATCCTCCCGTCGGAAGCGTTGGTCGAAAGAGTGCGAGGGCGGTGCCGCCCGTGCAACCGGCGTCTTGCTGCCTCGCGATTACGTGATCGGGGTTTCGATGTGGGTCTTGAAGCCGGGCCGCTCGCGCAGGCGGCCGTACCAGGCGTGCAGATTGCCGAGTACCGGCCGCTCGATCGGAAAGTTGAACCAGCGGTAGATTTGGGTCCCGAGCACGATCTCGGCGAGGGAGAGGTCGGCGCCGGCGAGATAAGCCCGGTCCTTCAATTCGTCATCGACGATCTGCCAGGCGGTGAGCGCGCGCCGCCGCGCCGCCTCGATCGCTCCGGCGTCGCGCGCCTCGGGCTTGGTGCGAACGAGGCCGAACAACAGCTGCCCCATCGGCGCGCCGATCACCGCAAGCTGCCAGTCCATCCAGCGCTCGACATGGGTGCGGGCCGCGGGGTCATACGGATAGAGCCGCTCGCCGCCGCGCGTCGCGGCCAGATATCGACAGATCGTGTTCGATTCCCACATCACCAGATCGCCGTCGATGACGGTCGGCACGAGGCCGTTCGGGTTCAGCTTGAGGTATTCGGGGTCGCGGTTGCCGCCGAACGGGCCGCCCCAGTCGGTGCGGTCGTATTCGATGCCGAGTTCGGCGCAGCACCACAGCACCTTTTGCACGTTCGACGAGCTGGTGCGTCCCCAGATTTTCAGCATCGCCGCCATCCTTTCAGTTCACTCTCACGCGTCATGGAGCCTCAGATTTTCGCAGGGCGCAACCGGGCGCCGAATCGGGTATTCTCCATCCGCGACCACCGGATCGTCGAAAGCCGATGAATATCCTCACGAGTCTCGTTTTCGCAGCCCTCATCCTCGCCGCGCTTGCACCGGCGGCTTCGGCCAGTCAGCAGGGTATGCTGGCGATAAAGCGATGGCAGGCGATGGATCTGTGCACCAGGCAAGCCCAGGCCGCCTTCCCCGATTTCACCGCCGAAGCCAATCTGAAGCGTGACGCCAAGCTGAAGGAATGCCTGGCCGCGCAAAACCTGCCCCCGCGCGCGCCGATGCAGTGATCGGCTTGCGGGTTGCCGTTGACCGCCAAAGCGCGCGGATACAGGCAATCGCCCGATCTTCCTCGCATGCCCGGCATAGCGTAGGCTGGTCGACGCGCGGATCGCGACGCCGCTGCACCGATTTTTAACAGCCTGGCCGTTAGGTTCAGACCCCGGGCCCGTCAGGCCGGGACATCGGATCGAAGAGGGGCCGCAAGGTCTGCCGCCTATGGATGACACGGTACCCACGTCGATATTGGAAACGCGGCAGGCGGAATGTTCCAAGAGCGGTCGCGTGCTCGTCGTCGATCTCGACGGCAGCCTCGTGCGCACCGACACGCTGGTCGAATGCGTGCTGGTCCTCGCCCGGCATCCGCTTCGGCTGTTGCGCGCGCTGTTTGCCTTGCGGCACGGCACGGCGCGGCTCAAGCAGGAACTCGCGGCGGCGGCCGATCTCGATGCCGCGCAGCTGCCTTATCATGGGCGGCTTGTGGCTTATTTGCGCGAGCAGCAGGCCGAGGGGCGGCTGATCGTGCTGGCGACCGGCGCCGACCGCAAAACGGCGCAGGCGGTCGCGCAGCATCTCGATTTGTTCGACCGGGTGCTCGCCTCCGATGGCCTGACCAATCTGTCGGGCGCGCAGAAACTTGCCGCGATCCGCGACAGCATCGGCGCCGCCCCGTTCACCTATGTCGGCAACAGCCGAACCGATCTGCGGGTCTGGCGCGGGGCCGAGAGCGGGATCTGCGTCAATGTCCGGCCGCGCGTGGCGCGGGCAGCGGCGCGCGCCACCGCGATCGAACGCTCCTTCCCCAACGGGGCGTCATGGCCTGCGGCATTGCTGCGCGCCATTCGTCCCCACCAGTGGATCAAGAACCTGTTGGTGTTTGTCCCGCTGGTGGCGGCCCGCGCGGTCGGCGACCTGTCGGGCTGGGCCGACGCTTTCGTGATGTTCGTCGCGTTCTGCTGCACGGCGTCGGCGATCTATCTCGTCAACGACCTGTCCGACCTCGCCGCGGACCGCCAGCACCCGCGCAAATCGAGGCGCCCGTTCGCCAGCGGCGACCTGCCGCTGCATGTCGGTCTGGTTGCGGCGCCGCTCCTGCTGCTGGCCGGCTTTGCGTTGAGCTTTGCGGTCGGCGCGCTCGGGCTGTTGATCATTTATGCGGCGTGCTCAGGCGTCTATTCGCTCTGGCTGAAAGCGCAGCCTTTAGCCGATGTGTTCATGCTCGCCGCGCTCTACGGATTGCGCCTGTTAGCCGGCGGTGTTGCCGCCGGGTATCCCGTCTCGCTCTGGCTGCTGGCATTTTCGAGCTTCCTGTTCCTCAGCCTGGCGATGGTCAAGCGGGTCGCCGAGCTGCGGGACTTGCCGCCGAACGAGACGCGCGTCGTGGCGGGGCGCGGCTACCGTGCCGACGATCTCCCGATCCTGCAGTTGATGGGCGTCGCCGCCAGCTTCGTCGCCTCGCTCGTGCTCGCGCTCTACGTGCAGAACGGCCTCGCTTCAGGGGTCGGGCATCAGCCGACCTGGTCGTGGGTCATCGTTCCGCTTGTTCTGTTTTGGGAGTGCCGGGTCTGGCTCGCGACCTCGCGCGGCGAGATGAATGACGACCCGATCGTTTTTGCCGCTCGCGATTGGGTGTCGTGGGGGGTGGCGATTTGCGGCGTTGCCGTGCTGCTGCTCGACAATCTGGCGAAACCCTAGCGGCGTCGCGGCGCGCGGTGCGACTGGCTCGCGGAGCGAGGCAGATGACGGGCGGGGCAGGGATCAGCGCGAGCCGGCGGACCGATTACCGCTCGTGGGGCGGCACGATCAGGGGCGAGCATCTCGTTTATCGCCCGCCCACGATGACGGCGGCGCGCACCGCGCTGGCCGCGGGCGGCGGGTTGCCGGCGCTGGCCTATGGCAACGGCCGGTCCTACGGCGATGTCGCGCTCAACCCCGGCGGAAGGCTGATCGACTGCCGCGGTCTCGACCGTTTTATCGCGTTCGATCGGGCAACCGGCGTCGTGATTTGCGAAGCCGGCGTGCGTCTGGCCGATATCCTTTCCGTCTTGTGCCGGCCCGACGCCGACGGCAGCGGATGGTTTCTGCCGGTCTCGCCCGGCACCCGCTTCGCGACGATCGGCGGTATGATCGCCAACGACGTGCACGGCAAGAACCATCATCGCGAGGGGTGCTTCGGCAATCACGTGCTCGGCTTCGAATTGGCGCGCAGCGACGGCTCGGTCGTCTCCTGTTCGCTGCAGGCACATCCCGAGTTGTTCGCGGCGACGATCGGCGGGCTGGGGCTGACCGGCCTCGTCCTCAGCGCGCGCCTGCAACTGCGGCGGATTGCCGGCAGCGCCGTCGAAATCGAGGACATCCGGCTGCAATCGCTCGATGAATTTTTCGCGGTGGCCGCCGAATCGGAAGCGGAATGGGAATACACCGCGGCGTGGATCGACTGTCTTGCCGCCGGTTCGGCAAGGGGCCGCGGCATCTTCACCCGCGCCCGCCACCAGCCGGGCGTCGGGGTCCCGGCGCCGGCGCTCGATCCGGCCATCACGATCCCCTTCGCCGCGCCGCTCTCGCCGCTCAACCGGCTCAGCCTGCGGGCGTTCAACGCGGCCTATTTTCACCGGCTGGGCCCGCGCGGCCGGCGGCATTGGGTCGGCTCCTACGAACCGGTGCTGTATCCGCTCGACAAGCTCGGGGCGTGGAACCGCCTTTATGGCCGGCGCGGTTTTTTCCAGTTCCAGTGCGTCGTGCCCGAGGCCGCCGCATCGGCGGCGATGGCGGGGCTGCTCGCGCGTATCGCGGCTTCCGGCGAGGGCTCGATGCTTGCGGTGTTGAAGACCTTCGGCGACCGTCCGTCGCCGGGGCTCTTATCCTTCCCGATGAAGGGCGCGACCCTGGCGCTCGATTTTCCCGACCGCGGCGAGGGGACGCGGCAGCTGCTGGCACGGCTGGAGGAGATTGTGGTCGCCGCCGGCGGCCGCCTCTACCCGGCGAAGGACAGCTTGATGAGCGCCGACGCCTTCCATCGCGGCTATCCCCGAATTGGCGAGTTCCTCCCGCATCTCGATCCGGGTGTGTCGTCCGCCTTCGCCCGCCGTGTCGGCCTCGACCGCGCCCTGCGGCAGGCCGCATGACAACGCCGGATGCCGCAGGCACGCCGCGTGTCGCGATTTTCGGTGCGACCTCGGGGATCGCGGCGGCGGTCGCCCGCCGCTATGCCGCGACCGGAGCAGCCCTCGTCCTGGTCGGGCGCGACGGCGAGGCGATCGCTGCCTCCGCGCGCGACCTGCGGGTGCGGGGCGCCGCATCGGTCGCCGAGATCGTCGGCGACGTTGCGGCTTTGGATACGCTCGGCGAACTGGCGGAAAGGGCATGGAACGCTCTGCCCGGCGTCGATGTGGCATTGATCGCCTACGGTTCGCTGCCCGACCAGGCAGGCCTCGAAGCCGATCCGGGCTGGGTCGCGGCGATGCTGTCGCTCAATTTCGTCAGCCCGACGATCCTTGCCCTCCATCTCGCCCGCCATTTCGAAGCGCAAAGAGCGGGCGTCCTCGCGGTCATCACCTCGGTGGCGGGCGATCGCGGCCGCAAGAGCAACTACCTTTACGGCGCGGCGAAGGGCGGCTTGCAGCGGCTGCTCGAAGGGTTGCGGCACCGGCTCTTCGCCGCGGGTGTGCAGGTGGTTGACATAAGGCCGGGCTTCGTCGCGACCCGGATGACCGAGCATTTGCCGCAACAAGGGTTGCTGTGGGCGACGCCCGACCGGGTCGCGGCCGACATCATGCAGGCGCTCAGCCGCCGCCGCGCCGTCGTCTATACGCCGCGGTTCTGGCGCCTCATTCTGCTGATCGTGCGCGCGCTGCCGCGAGCGGTGTTCCACCGCACCTCGTTCTGACGCAGCCGCTTAAGGCAAGGATCGAGCGATGACCGGCTGGGTGATGCTTGCGGTTTCGATCGTGTTCAACGTCGCGGGCAATCTCTTCGTCAAGCAGTTCAGCGCCACGACCGAGATCCGCAATGTGTGGGATTATGTATCGGTGCCGTTCGTGTTGGGCATCGCGGCGTTCGGCATCGGGGTGATTTTCTACGGGCGGGCGCTCAAGGACATTCCGATCGTGCTGGCCTACCCGATCCAGGTCGGCGCCTGCATCGTGGTCATCGCGCTGTTTGCGGTGGCGGTTTTTGGCGAGAGGATCGGCCTGCGCGACGCCCTTGGCTTTCTGCTGATCGTCGGCGGGATCGCCCTGTTGTCGCGGATGGCGTGAGGAGACCCTCGATGCGCTATGCGCCGATCGTCGAGCGCATCGTCCGCTCACTGGCGGCGCAATAACGAGCGCTTGTCGGCGGGCGCTCCGGGGTCTAGCGTCAGCCGGTAATCCCACGCGGAGGAAACCCCCATGATCGTCGAATTCCGTACCTACCGATTGAAGCCCGGCTCGGTTGCCGAAGCCGAAAAGCGCTTTGGCGAAGCGTTGACGCACCGCACCAAGGTGTCGCCGCTCGGCGCCTTCTGGCATACCGAGGTCGGCCCGCTCAATCGCATCATCCACGTCTGGCCGTACGAGGATTTCGCGCATCGCGAAAAGATCCGCGCCCAGAAGATCGAGGGCTGGCCGCCGAAGATCCAGGAATTCATCGAGGAGATGAACAGCGAGATCTTCATCCCGGCGCCGTTCTCGCCCAAGCTCGAACCGCGCCAGTTGGGCGGCCTTTACGAGATCCGCACCTACACAATGGCGCCCGGCGCGATCCCCGGCCAGATCGACCGTTGGGCGACGGCGATCGCCAAGCGGACCGAGCTGTCGCCATTGGCCTTCGCCGGCCATTCCGAATTGGGCGGGCTCAACCGCTGGCGCCACATCTGGGCCTACAAGGACGCCAACCACCGCGCCGAGACCCGCGCCAAGGCCCAGAAGGAAGGCATCTGGCCGCCCAAGGGCCGGCAGCCCGGCCAGACCCTGATCCAGGAGAACATGCTGGTCGTCCCGGCGGCCTTCTCGCCGCTGAAGTAGCCGATAAGCCCCTGACCCAACCCTTCCCTGCCTGCGGGGGAGGGTTGGTGTGGGGGCAAAGATCGCTAAACCGTACCGCCGATCGCGCGGTAGCGCAGGAG
>DATLTH010000180.1:0-3550 GCA_035533695.1 Allostellaceae bacterium
CTGCTCGTGCCGCTCTTCGCCTGGCATGGTCCAGATCTTGCCGATGTAGGTGTGGCCGTTGATCACCAGGGTGCGATCGGCGCTGAAGCCGACCCGGGCGTCGCCCAACGTCCCGGCTGATGCAATGCCCGGTGCCAGCGACAGGCAGAAGAGGAGGAAGACAAGCTTGCGCACCGGCCGCTGTTACCGATCGAATGCGGCGGTTTCGCGGCATGTTGGCAGGCTGGGCGGTTTGTCATTGCGACCGGCGCCGCGACGACGCAAGCTCGTTCGGACGAGCCGGAGATGAGGGGGGCGATGAGCGCAGGGATCGAGGCGCGGCTCAGGGAGCTCGGGATCGAATTGCCGCTCCCGGCAGCGCCAGTGGCGAATTACGTGCCGTTCGCGATAGCGGGCCATCTGGTGTTCATCGCCGGGCAAATCTGCCAATGGAACGGCGAGTTGCGCTTTGTCGGCAAGCTCGGCGCCGCAATCAGCGTCGCCGACGGGCGGCAGGCGGCACGGCTGTGTGGCCTCAACATCCTGGCGCAATTGCGCGCCGCCTGCGGCGATCTCGACCGCGTGCGCCGCTGTATCCAGCTGCGCGGTTTCGTCAATTGCACGCCGGACTTCATCGACATGCCGCAGGTGGTCAACGGCGCCTCCGACCTGATGGTCGAGCTGTTCGGCGAGGGCGGCCGGCATGCGCGCGCCGCGGTCGGCGTCAATTCCCTGCCCGGCGGCGTCGCCGTCGAGGTCGAAGCCATTTTCGAAATCGGTTGATCGAGCGAGGCGATGAGCGACCCGCAGACCGCAGCCGGCGAAACCATTACCCTGCGCATCCACAGCGCGATCGGCGAGATTGACCCCGCGGGGTGGGATGCCTGTGCCGGCGATCTCAACCCAAGCGTCTCGCACGTCTTTCTGCAGGCGCTCGAAGACAGCGGCTCGGCCACCGCGCGCTCCGGATGGGCGCCGCAGCACCTCTCGCTCGCCGGGCGCGACGGGCGCCTTGTTGGCGCCGTGCCGATGTATCTGAAGAGCCATTCCTACGGCGAATACGTGTTCGATTGGGGCTGGGCCGACGCCTACGAGCGCGCCGGCGGGCGCTATTACCCCAAGCTGCTGTGCGCGGTGCCGTTCACCCCGGTGCCGGGGCCGCGCCTGTTGCTCGCGCCCGCTGCGCCGACCGAGACCCGGTCGCATTTGATCGCCGGCATGGTCGAATTGGTAAAGCAGCGCAAATTGTCGTCATTGCACATCAACTTCCCCGAGCCGGAGGATTACGAAGCCTTCGGCGAGGCGGGCTTTTTGCCGCGGGTCGGGCAGCAGTTCCACTGGACGAACGACGGCTACCGCGACTTCGACGACTATCTCGCCGCGCTCAATTCGCGCAAGCGCAAGGCGGTCAAGAAGGAGCGCCGCGAGGCATTGGCCGACGGCATCGAAATCGACATGCTGACCGGAAGCGACCTGACCGAGAAGGTATGGGACGCCTTCTACCGCCTTTATCTCGGCACCACCGACCGCAAATGGGGTTCGTCCTATCTGACCCGCCGCTTCTTCTCGCTGATCGGCGAGCGGATGCCCGACAAGGTCGTGCTGTTCATGGCGCGGCATCGCGACCAATATATCGCCGGCGCGTTCAACCTGTTGGGCCGCGACACGATCTATGGCCGCAATTGGGGCGCCCACCGCGAATACCGCTTCCTGCATTTCGAATGCTGCTATTACCAGGCGATCGAGTTTGCGATCCGAAATGGCCTGAAGCGGGTCGAGGCCGGCGCGCAGGGACCGCACAAATTGCAGCGCGGCTATCTGCCGGTGCCGACCTACAGCGCGCACTGGATCCCCGATCCGAATTTCCGCCGGGCGGTCGCCGCCTTTCTCGCCCGCGAGCGCGAAATGGTCGAGCAGAAGATCGAGCAGCTCGCCGAGTTCTCGCCGTTCCGGCATGAGGACGAATAGCTCACGCGAAGGTGAGCGAGGGGCACGGCCCGGGGCTGGCGTCGCCGCCTGTTTCCGTCCCACATTGAGGCGATGCCCAACGAACACCCGGTCTCGCTTCGCCGTTTGATCCCGCTTGGGATGCTGATCGTTGCCGGAGTGCTGTTCATGGTGCTCGGGGGACACCGCTACGTCACCTTCGCCGCGCTCGCCGACAACCGCGCGTGGCTTCTCGACCTCGTTGCGCGGGCCGGCGCCCCCGCCGCCATCGCCTACATCTTTGTCTATGCCGGGCTGGTCGCGCTGTCGGTGCCGGGAGCCTCGTTGCTGACAATGACCGGAGGCTTTCTGTTCGGCCCCTGGCTCGGCACCGCCTGCGCCGTGACCGGCGCGACCACCGGCGCGACAATCGTGTTTCTGGCGGCCCGCGCCGGGCTCGCCGGCCTCCCTGGTCGAGCCGGCCCATGGGTCCGCCGGTTCGAGGCCGGTTTCCGGGCCAACGGTCTCTATTATCTGCTGGTGGTGCACCTGATCCCCTTGATCCCGTTCTGGCTCGTCAATTTGGTGGCCGGGGCGCTCGGGCTGCGGCTTTGGGTGTTTGTGCTTGGTACGTTCTGCGGCATCATCCCGCTGGCCCTTGTCTATGCAAGCCTCGGCGATGATCTCGGTATGCTGCTCGAAAGCGGCCGGTCGCCTGACCTAGCGATTCTGTTCCGTCCGAGCGTGCTTTTGCCGAGTCTTGGGCTTGCTGCGCTGGCACTGCTGCCGATCGTCTACCGGCGTTGGCGCAGCCACCTCGGCGGGGCAGCCGAATGACTGTGCTAGCCCCCGATCTGTGCGTCATCGGCGCCGGCTCCGGCGGGCTTGCCGTCGCGGCCGGCGCCGTGCAGATGGGCGCGGGCGTCGTGCTCGTGGAGCGCGGGCGGATGGGCGGCGACTGCCTAAACTACGGCTGCGTCCCCTCAAAATCGCTGCTGGCGGCAGCGCGGCTGGCGACGGCTTGGCGACAGGGCGCTGAACTCGGCGTCACCTACGCCCCGCCGCAAGTCGATTTTGCCGCCGTCGCCGACAGCGTCGCCCGCGTGGTTGCGCAGATCGCCCCGAACGACTCCGTCGAGCGCTTTGAGCGGCTCGGGGTGCGCATCATCGCGGCCGAAGCGCGATTTATTGATCCTTGTACCGTTCACGCCGGCGAATTCACGATCCGGCCGCGCCGCTTCGTCATCGCCACCGGCTCGAAGCCGGTGGTGCCGCCGATCCCCGGCCTCGACATTGTGCCGTTCTGGACCAACGAAACCGTGTTCGCCAACCGCGCCCTGCCCGCCCACCTTGTCGTGATCGGCGGCGGGCCGATCGGCATCGAACTGGCGCAGGCGTTTCGCGGGCTCGGCGCCGCGGTCACCGTGATCGACGCCGGCCCCCTGTTGCCGCATGACGACCCGGAGGGGGTGGCCTTCCTCGCCGCGCGCCTCGCGGCCGATGGGATCAGGCTGATGCCGTCGACGGCGGTCGCCGAGGTGGCGCAGGCCGGAACCGACATTGCCGTCACCCTGGCGAGCGGCGAGCGGGTCACCGGATCGCATCTGCTGGTCGCTGCCGGGCGCCGGCCCGATCTTGCCGCGCT